>JACDHA010000002.1 GCA_013821315.1 Candidatus Dependentiae bacterium
ACTAAAAAACATACCAGCGCTTACAGCTATAGTCATAATTTCAGCACTGCTCATATTACACAAAAGGCTAAAAGTATGCGCATTTCCATTTAAGTTGCATTTTTAGTTGTTTTTAACAAATGGATTGCACTTGTAGGTTCTTGAACATTGTTCTTAAACTATACGTTTAGCAAAAACTTTTAACACATTTTGCTAGTGCTAAAGTCATAAAAATTTTTACAAGCAAAGTTAATTATAAAAATGAGGCGGTTGAAATTAACTGTAAAGCGGTTACAGTTAAAATAAACTGCTTTATTTAAAGGTCTCTATGCTAAAAATCTCTTATAAAAACGCTTTTTTCTTGTTTTTTTTAAATGTCTTTCTCGTTACTTGTAGTCATGCTCATGAAGCAGATATAGTTACAAAAATTTTGAGAAAATGTTCAGAATTTACAAAAGGACAAATTACGCCTTTTGGAAAACAAGCTTTACCCCTAAAAGAAGAACAAGAAATTCGTAAAATTTTAAAAGAACTTTCTATAGAAGCCGAGATCCCTCTGTATGCTATGACTAACAGTACAATCGCGAAATTTGGTCATACAAATGCGTTTGCATTTGACGGTGCTCTTTATTTTAATCCCTGTTTTAACGAAACATTATCATATGAAGAAAAACGCTTCCTGGTGGGCCATGAAGCAGCTCATTTAGAAAAAGAGCATTCTAATAAACGTGTACTTATGAGTGTAGCAATCCTAAGTGGTGGCTATGCGGCTCATAAGCTATTAAGTAAATATTTTTGGCCAAAAATTAAAAATGATTATCTAAGACATGCTGCTCAAGCAGCAAGCTATGTAGCAGAAGCGATAGCAAGCGGCTTAATTTCTACAGCACATATTAGAAGTCAAGAACTTGAGGCTGATAGAGTGTCAGCTCTTAAAGGGGGAATTGAAGGTGGTGTACAATTTTTTGATATGTTTGCAGTACATTATGTTAATCCTAGTACCTATGATTCTTATATTAAAAGATTGTTTGTAACACATCCTTCACCTCAAGAACGTAAAGCACAGTTGCTTAAACTCAAAACTAATTAAAGGCTTTTTGATGATTTTTAAAAATATAAAATTACTGGCTTTATTCTGTATAGGTTTAAATCTACTACATGCACAAGAGATCACTCTTAGTCCCTACGCTGAACATTTATCCGGAGGACTGCTTTCACCTGAGCTAGAAAGCACTAGTGCTCAATTGTTTAAAGACTTGGCTATTGCTGTTGTTCCTATGCGAAAACCTTCAAAATGCCTTATAAAGTTTTATCCAAATGTAGTCTATAGAGTGCTCTATTTTAAGCAGTTTAATTGCTGTTATGTTGATGAAGAATTTTTTGCTTCACTTACCTATGATGAAAAGCGAGCTGCTTTAGCATATGCTCTTCATGCTGACAAGTTATCAGGAGAGATTTTTGAAACTAAGATAGAAACAGGATTGACGTTACTAACTACTCAATTAGCAGTTGCTGCAGGATCATATGTTGCTCTTGATTACTATTTTCCTAAAAGCTCAGTTGAGTTAAAGGCATTTGGTACCTGGCCATTATTATTGTGCTCTGCCTTAGTGACTGGTAAGCGCCTAGTGAGATTATTTGAAAATGACGATGTGCTGATTGATGACTCTATAGGTACTAAATTTAACTGTAAAGCTGGTTTGCTTGGTTTATTAAAAAAACAAATCAACATAGATCCAGAATCGAGCTGGCTTTTGTCAACTAACATACATAAACGTATTGCTCACTTAGAAAAAGAACTTATTAAAGGAAACTAATACATGAAAATTAATTATTATATTGTATTTATGGCTTTGTCAGCTATAAATATAATAAAATCGGATGAACCTCAATTAAGCTATTACGGTAAATTTCTTTCAGGTGGTTATATAGCACCCCAAGTAGAAAGTAGAATACAAGGTATCTATCAAGAGTTAGAAATTCCTGTTATGCCGCATATACGTAAAGCAGCACCACATTTATTGGAAAAATTTCCTGAGATAAAGTATAATTTTACCAAATATACCATTATAGATGGTAACTATGTAGATTGCTATTATATAGATGAGGATTTTATAGCCACACTTACTGATGAAGAGTTAAAAGCTGCAGTTATTCGTAATCTATATGCTGGTGAAGCATGGGTTCAGATTACGAATAAAAGAGCAGTTTGGATTGTGCTCTTACCATCAGTTTTGCTCTACGGCTCTATTGGTGTGTCCGCTGGTACTTATCTTTTATTAGAAGAATATTATCCTAAAACAAGATGGCCTAAAAAAAGTTTGGCAGCGCTGGGCTCATTTCTTGTCTTTAATGGTGCAATAATTAAATGTATAGAATTTATAAAAAGAAACGACGAGCTTATTATTGACGAGTACTGTGTCAATAAAGGTAATTGTCGTGAAGGAATGATAGGCTTTCTTCAAAAACAAATTGCTGCTCATCCAGAGCTTGCAAAAGACAAGCTACACACAAGACGTATTGCTCAGTTAGAAAAAAATAGAATAGCACCTGAAGCACCAGTAAACCAACAAAACATACAAATAGAGAAAGAGTCCGTATGATTTCTAAAAAAATATATATTTTACTGATCTTAACTTTTATAGGCTGTAACGGTTTAGCCGTACACCAAGTGCCTTTAAGCTCCTATGCAGAAAATGCATCTGGAGGTAAAGTTGATGAAAAATTGGAAAAAAGAATTAAGGCTATTTTGCAGTCTTTTAAGATAAAAGTTATACCGCACGTACGTAATATTTCAGAAACTATGTTTGATACTGATGCGTCTTCTCGCTGTAATGCTTTGCCAAAGTATGGCTGCTATTATGTTAATGAACATTTCTTTTCTTTACTAACTGATGAAGAGCTGAAAGCTTCTTTAGCTTATACGCTGTATGGTTCTAAGGCAACTGAAGTGCGTCTTGAGCACAAGTCAAATATAACTACCGCTGGTTGGCTGGCATATGCAGCTATTTTAGGCGGGGTGTGGTATAAACTTTCTATAAAAATGCCTCAATTAAGCAAGCTTAGTGCATTTTTATATGCTTCTGCTGCAGGATCCGTTGCTTTTTCCGGATCGCGATTATTCGTTGAAAATATGACTAAAAATGATCGTTTGTATGTAGATAAGCTTATTGTACAAAAGACAAAAAATCCTCAAGCATTAGCAGGGTTTCTTAAAAAATCGGGTGCTTATGATCCTATCTCATTTGACAATGAATCTATGAGAAGTCGTATAGCTGCACTTGAAAATTCTGACTATATATTTTAAACCTTTTTATCTAATTTTATCTTTAGGAATGTATATATATGTTAATAAAATATAGTAAACTACTTTTGCTAGCAGTAATAATGAGCTTTAGTGCTCTCCAAACAGCACAGTTGCCTTTAAGTGACTACGCAGAAAAAAAGTCTGCAGGTAGGCTTTCAGAAAACTTAGAAAATAGAATTGCTACCATACTTGAATCATTTAAAGTTAAGAATATACCCCATATACGCAAAATTTCAGAGGCATTACTTCAGTCTGATCCTGCGGGTTATTATGATGTACTACAAAAGTTTAGTTGTTATTATATTAACGAAGAATTTTTTGCAAATCTTACTGATGATGAGTTGCGTGCATCTCTTGCTTATACTGTGTATAAACCTGAAGCAATGCAAATACGAGCAGCTCAAAAACTAACAACAAGTACTACAGGGGCAACAATTAGTTGGTTAACCTATATTTCGACGTTAGTGTATTTAGACGCTTATTATCCAGCTATTTCTTGGCAAAGGAAACTACTTTCTTGTGGTGCCACTAGCTTATCAGTTTCAGCAGCAGCCGGTTTAGTCAACCGTTCTTTAACCAGTAACGATATTTATTATTATGATAACTATGTTTGTCGAAAAGCTCAGTGCAGAGATGGCCTTATAGGTTTGCTTAAAAAGTTTTATGCTGCTGATAAAGTACTCTTTAATAAAGATGATCTTACTAAGCGTATAGCTCAACTACAAAATAACATTTAGTTGCTTATACAAATTATCAGTAGAGTTTTTAAATAACTTATAAAAGAAGCACTAAAGTCGTTTTCTCTAGTGCTTCTTTTGTTACTCTGCTACAAGTGTGCCATCTTTTACCTTAACGGTAATAGCTGTGCTTTGCGGATTTTTTAATAAGTGCTGCGATACAGGAACACTTATATAAGTTTGAATTGCACGCTTTAAAGGTCGTGCACCAAACTCTGGATCATAGCCTAAATGAGCAGCTTGTTCTAAAGCTTGTGTCGTTACGGTGAGCGTTATACCATTAAGCTCTAAGCGTTCTTCTAGTTGCTTTACTTGTATTTTTGCAATTTCAGTCACATCAGCAGATGACAATGCCTTAAAGAACACGATAGCATCAATTCTATTTAAAAACTCTGGTCTGAAATGCTTTTGAAGCATCTTTTCTATTTGTTGTTTAACAAGAGCAGTAAGTTCTTTTGCTTCAAGAATCAACTGAGATCCTAAGTTTGAAGTCATAATAATAATACAGTTTTTAAACGATACTGTGCGACCTTGACTATCGGTTAAATGACCTTCGTCAAGTATCTGTAAAAAGATATTAAAGACATCCGGGTGAGCTTTTTCTATTTCATCAAAGAGAATAACACTGTATGGGTGTCGGCGTACTGCTTCTGTAAGTTGTCCCCCTTCTTCAAAACCAACATACCCTGGAGGAGCGCCTATAAGACGAGCAACTGCATGTTTTTCCATATACTCTGACATATCAATACGTATGAGTCGTTTAGGATCATTAAACAGAAAATCAGCTAGCACTTTAGCAACTTCTGTTTTTCCTACGCCTGTGGGCCCTAAAAATAAAAATGATCCTATAGGCTTATTAGGATCAGTCAGTCCAGTTCTATGAAGTTGGATAGCATGAGTGATCTCTTCAATAGCTTCTGTTTGGCCAATAACGCGCTGTTTTAAAGTAGCGGCCATATGAAGCAGTCGCTCTGTTTCACTTTTTTGTAGCTTTTCTACAGGAATACCTGTCCAACGAGAAAGTATTGCTGCAATATCATGCTCATCAACTTCTTCTTTGATAAGATGTGTCGTAAGCCCTTTGAGTTTTTCCTGTTGCTGATCAAGCTGTTTATGTAATTCTACTAAGCGGCCATATTTTATTTCTGAAGCACGAGCAAAGTTACCTTCACGCTCAGCTTGAGCAAATTGAATTTGCGCTTGTTCTATCTGTTCTTTAAACTTACTTATAGCATCAAGTGGCGCTTTTTCTGATTTCCATTGATTGAGGAGCGTTTGGTACTGTACTTTAAGCTCACCTAACTCAAGCTCAAGTTCCTGTAGTTTACTTTGAGCCAGACCATTGGTCTTTTCTTTGCTGAGTGCTAATTTTTCAATTTCAAGCTGCCTAATGCGTCGTTCAAGGGCATCGACTGCAGCGGGTTGTGAATCAATCGACATTTTTACCATAGCTGCAGCTTCATCAATTAAATCTATAGCTTTATCAGGTAAAAAACGATCAGGAATATTGCGAGCCGATAATTGGACTGCGTCGATTAATGCTTGATCCTTAATGCGTATACCATGATGTAGTTCGTAACGCTCTTTAAGGCCACGCAAAATAGAAAGAGCATCTTCTTGTGTTGGCTCAGGAACAAGTACCTGCTGAAAACGCCTTTCTAGAGCAGCATCTTTTTCTATATATTTTTTATACTCCCTCAGGGTTGTTGCTCCTATACAGTGGAGTATGCCGCGTGCAAGTGCTGGTTTAAGTAAATTAGATGCGTCCATACCGCCACCAGAAGCTCCTGCCCCTACAAGCATATGAAGCTCATCGATAAACAAAATAATAGTCTCTTGGCTTTCTTCAATTTCTTTAAGAACCCCTTTAAGGCGCTCTTCAAATTCACCTTGGTATTTGGCTCCTGCAATAAGCAGACCTAAATCAAGCGCATAAATAATGCTGTTTTTGAGAGATTCAGGAACATCATTATTAATAATGCGCTGTGCGATACCTTCAACAAGAGCAGTTTTTCCAACACCTGGTTCACCAATTAATACGGGATTATTTTTAGTGCGCCGGGAAAGTATTTGTATTACGCGTCGTATTTCTTCATGCCGCCCAATTACAGGATCGAGCACACCAAGTTTAGCTTGTTGAGTGACATTTTGGCAGTATTTTTCCAGCATTTGATACTGATTTTCTGCATTTTTTTCTTTCACTGTTTTACCTTTACGTACTACTTCTATATGACTAAGTACTGCTTTACGTGTAAACTGCGTGGATTTAAAAAAGCTTTTAATAGATTCAGGTAGAGAATGTGTGTCTGTCCATGAAAGCACAAAAGATTCTAAACTTATATACGTATCACCAAGCTTATCCGCTTCTTTTTTACATGAACTTAAAAACTCTTCAAAACTGCGATCAGCTATCAGTGAGCCCCCTTCAATAGTAGGAAGTTTTGAAAGTTCAGTATCTACGAGCTTTTTAAGTTCTTGAGTTGGTATGGTAAGTACTTTAAAAAAAGAAAGACAAAAGCTATTTTCTAGTCCTGCTGCCAGTAGGTGTAGGGGTACTATACTTGCATTTTTAAGCCTTTGAGCAAGCCCAATAGCCTGATTTATAAGTTCTTGGCTTGACGTTGTAAAAGTATCAAGTGTCATTGTCTAGAGACCTCCACAAATAAGAAAGTTAACACGATACATAACTATTTTACAATAACTGTATCAGTACGCCTATCACCAAATCAAGAAGAGGTCCTAGTCTCTTTAGAGCTTATTAAAAAAATAAGATGCTATTAAGCTTTAATTGCTGTATGCTTGGTAAATAAGTCTATTTTATATAAATATACAATTATTACGTATTGTAAAGCAGTATCTATGAACAAAGCGGTAACAGCTATTTTATTTCTTTTTTGTTTATCATCTAATGTGCTTAAGGCTACCTTGGCATCTATAGCTCTTTTAAAGCAGGGCCAAAAGAAAATTGTTGTTTTAGGTGATAGGCTTTTTACTATTAATAGAAACCCTATTCAATCAGCAGCTCTGTCTAGTAAAGAAGCTTTTACTAAGCTAGATCCCCAGTTAGGTCATTCTGTGCTGGGCTATTTTGATGCACGTGATAGATATCTTGTAAGCGATTTATTGTGCAACTTACAACAATATGCAACTGCTTTTATTTATACTGGTCTTGATAAAAGTTTACTAGCAGCTATTACTAAAAATGATAAAAATGCTTATCTAGGCATGGGTGCTTTATGGCCTTATAATCCTGCATACGGTGCTCTGCAATGGCAAGAAATAAACGTAGGCGGTAAGTTTTTTGAATTTGGATATATATGGGATGCTTTTATATATAGTTGGAATAACGTGCTTAAAGATAAAGGCTTAACGTGTACTACTGTTGAAGCGTTGTGGGCTACTGATGCTCAAGCTAAAAAGAGGTTTTTTACTCAGGATGTTAGAGATTATAAAGTGGTCTTTAAAAAAATTATGGATAGTACGTTTAAGGAGCGTATTAAAATTAAAGACATTGCGCCGTCTATTAAAGAAATTATTTCTTCTCTTAAAAATACACCCGTAAAAAATGTTTCTTATCAAACAAGTCTTAACTCGTATGTTAAAATACTTGAAGCTAGACATGCTCAAGTTATTCTTCTTTTTAATTCTTTTAACCATCCTGGAGACGTAAGCTTGGATGAGTTTTTATTTGAGCTTTTTGAGCGCAGTCAATCATTTTTAAAAATAACCGAAATTGTTCAAGGTACATTAGCGCCTTTGTTTTCTGTGCTTGTCGAAGCGCTCACTATGCATAAGCTCTATCAATCAGTAGAGTTACAAGAGTACACTTTTGTTTTTACTTGTGAAGGTATGGCAAAAACGATAATTAATCAATGCAAAGAAGTAGATTTTGAGGTTGATTATACTATTGCTACCTATAAAAAAGAGGCTGCTACTTTAGAAAAGTCTCAAGAGTATTTACTTGATAGTTATCTTATAGAAAAATGCTTTAGTAAAATAGTAACTTCTAGTGCGTGTATAAGCAGCACAACTAACTCTAGCTCTTTGCCTAGAGAAGTAGAGTCCATCATTGAATGTTTCTCTTGTAAAGAAGCTCTTTCACCACACCAAGCTATAGTTACTTTACCAAGCTCATCTGATAGTGTTTGCTCAAAAGAATGTTTTTTGGATTGGTATGTGCAAGCAGGACCATCTGTTACAGGCTTTAACTTTTTACTTAATACTATAAGCGACAAAAAATTACTAGAGTTTCTTTATCTAGCTCTCTTTTTTAATGCTTATATGCTCAATCCTTTGTTAAGCTGTGTTAAGCTTGAGGATATTTCTTATGATGTGTGTAAGTTTTTTGAGTTATGGAAAAAAGATACAATATATTATTTATCTGAGAATAATCCACTTATTACTCAGATACTCTCCCTTGCATCTATAGATAGAGCTGTTTTAAGTGATCATCTTACTTTGGTATATGCTATTAAGCGAAAATATCTTAAAGAGCTTTTTTTTGCGGCTTGTAACTCTTGTTATGATACATTCTCTCTTAAAGATGATTTGCTGTATGAGTTTGATGCGTGTTTAAAGGTTGTACAAAGTTCTTACAAAAGAAAGTTAGTTAATAATAAAAATTTTGCAGTTAAATTAACCGATATAAAGTTAATTTTATTATATAAGCAGCTAGTATCACTCGTTAAAAATAAGCTTACTAGTACACCAAATGTAGCTAATATTTTAAACTTTTTTTTAAATCCTATGCAAGAAAATCTAGTCCCTGGAGTAGTGAAGCAAAAAAAAGAAAAAAAGATCATAAAAAAAATACCGTTACAAAACAATAATAAGCAAGAAATACAAACTGACGACTCCTATTGTTTTGATACTGATATAGAGGTGCCTTATATAAAGCCCTCTGATTCTACACAATCGCCTAAAGCTCCATTATGCCCATTTTCTGATTATACTAAAAAACAGTATGTCAGGCTTAGTAACATTTTTGCTCATCAAAAATCTACGATAACGCTCTTTAATATAAAAAAAATAGTTCCAAAAGACAGATGTATTTCATATGGCCTTGTAGCACCATTTGAGTACCATCACAGAATCAACTTGTTATGGAATTTGGAAGGTGCCTGGCGCACTAACGAAGCAGGCTGTGAACAAAGCTCTAGCACTCTCTATGGTGTTGAGTGTTTAGCTTTTAATACTATGCAACTGCATGAGTCTATAGCCCAAAAGCTTGATATGCATCATCTATTTTCTAAAACTGTTGATGCCTATGCTTTAGCCTATGGCATTTTTGAATCAGTAGATGATGATAAGCATATTCAGTTGTCTGTTCCTGGAGTTTTTAGTTTTGATAATGGTAGTAGTAGAGTGGGGTTTTTTCAATATGCTTTTAATAAAAAAACGCATCTTTGTTATCATCGCTGTTTTAGAAATTATTACCAAACAGCTTATATAAGCCCCTATTTGCGTAGTTGTTTAACCAACTTTTTAGATATGCATAAACAAACGCTTCCTAAACATTTGCAATCGATTAGCTTAACTGTATCTTGCAGTTGAAGAGCAATCGATCTTTTAAGCGCTATAATTTGCGTGTGTTCTAAAATACCTTCAGCTTCAAGGAAGCTGTCGAGCGTAGTGCCGTAGTGTACATTTTTATGCATAATCATATTCTTCTCGTTTTTTAAATCTTGCTTTATAAGCTTATATTTCTCTTATCGTATTTGGCTCTCTTTAGTAAGATCTCAGGCCCTTATGGCGTAATGTTTTATGATAAGTAACTGCAAAGTGATGAGCATAGTCACGTAGTCCAATTAATAGTTGCCCCATTGGCGTTTGAATATCTAATTTTACCCCTTCAGGATGCAACGCTGTATATAAAGTCTCTTCTCGTTTGGCAAGACTTATAAAAGGCACCTGAGGAAAAAGATCCCGGACAGCACTCAGTTGTCCTTTGCCACCATCAATTAAAATAACATCGGGTAATTGATTGGTATCTTTATAACGACGACTTACTATTTCTTGTAATGCTGCATAATCATTTTGAGTTGTAACGGTGCCAATTTTAAAACGTCTAAAATTATTTTTATCAGGAATGCCATGGCTAAAACGTACGCATGAACCAACTAAATAACTGCTCTGAAAATGGGATATATCAAAACAATCAATTGAGACTGGCCTTGTTGGCAAGTGTAATAGCTCTTGTAATGCTTCAAGCGCTTGTGTTGGATACGATATTTTATAGCTTACGGGCATGGTAGCTAAAGTAACGTCGCTTACATATTTGTTTTCAGAAAAACCAGTTTTTAAGATATCAAAAATAACTTCTAGATCTCTCAAATAGATGCTTAAATGTTTTGATTTTTCAAATTCTAGCTTTTTATTGTGTTCAGTTATTTGGCTTTTAAGAAGTTCTTGGCAAGCTTTATAATTACCTTCAAGTAATTTTTGAGCAAGTTCTAAACGCACAAGATAGTCTTGGCTATTAAAGGAGCTCAAGCAATTACCAGCGCAACGGTTCATATGGTAATCCAAGCAACCTTGTTCTATACGTGTTGAGCATAAGCGTAATTTAAACATACGGAGTATATATTCATAGACTGTTCGTACTTTTTGCTTATAAATAAAGGGGCCAAAATAGAGCCCTTTCTCTTTTTTTATACGCACTAATTTAAGCTGTGGAATAGTGTCTTGTGAAACCATAAGATACACAAAAGGGTTACCACTTTTAAGGAGAACGTTATATTTAGGTTTAATTTTGCCTATAAGCTGCGCTTCAAGCAGTAGGGCTTCTATTTCACTTTTAGTGATTATATGTTCAACTGAAGCATGTTCTTTTATAAGCTCTTGTACTTTCCAATCAGTGGTATTTTTAAAGTAAGAACTTACACGGTTGTATAAATTTTTTGCTTTACCTATATATAACACAATACCTGCAGTATCTTTAAAAACGTAGACACCAGGTAATTTAGGAATTTTTTGTAAAAATTCAGGTATCATACTCTACCTCTTAACTTTATACTTATTTATTATGACTTAGTAGTATACTTATTATAGCAAAAAATTTAATAATTGTATATTTATTTTAGGATAAAGTGTATTAAACTTAGAGTTTATACAAAAATTAAAAAAGCGAGTATCTTCTTAAAAAGTATTTGTTTTATCTAATGCTCTACTGCTTGACGCTAGGAAGCTATACAAGCTATACTGCTCACTATATTTTAGCTTTTCAGTACATGCCAAGGGAACATATGAATAAGACATTTTTTATCTTTTTAGCATTGACTACTATACCTACATTAGGATCAATTGAAAAAAAACAGGTAACGTCTAAAACTAAAGCTATAGCTCAACAAAAAAAGCACTTTACTTTACCTGCTTTACCTTATGCTTACACCGCGCTTGAGCCTTATGTTGATGCCCGTACTATGGAAATTCATCATACTAAACACCATCAAAAATATGTAGATGAGTTAAACAACGCATTAAAGAAATATCCAGAGCTTCAAAAGAAAAGCTTAACTGCTTTGCTCCAAGACTTAGAAAGTGTTCCAGTATCTATACGTACATCAGTACGCAATAATGGTGGTGGCCATGCAAATCATTCACTGTTTTGGAAAGTAATGAGACCTAAAGGTGGTGGCACGCCTCAAGGAGTGCTTAAAAAAGCGATTATTAACACATTTAGTAGTTTTGATAACTTTAAAAAGCTCTTTAACGATGCAGCTAAAACACAATTTGGTAGCGGTTGGGCTTGGCTGTGTTTGGATTCTAAAGGCAAACTTGTTGTAACTGCAACAGCCAATCAAGACACGCCACTTTCTCAAGGTCTTATCCCGCTTCTTTGTTTAGATGTATGGGAACATGCCTATTACCTTAATTATCAAAATAGACGTCCTGATTATATAGAAGCCTGGTGGCATGTGGTACACTGGCCTTACGTTGAAAAACGTTACCAAGATGCTCTAAAAGCAACAGTAAAGAATTGAGCTTTATATAGTAAGTCTTTACTCTATGAAATAGTATAGCTATAGGTATACGAATTTGTTAAGGGATTATATTCGTATAGTGTGTTGTTAGAGGTACTTGATTGTAGTATGTCGCGTATAAGTGCAGCTTTGGTATACCATGTAATAAGTTTTTGATTAAAAATTTTCTCTTCTTGTTCTGCAAGTTGATCAAGCTTTACCATTGCGAAAAACATACCAAGAGTTACAGCTCCAAAACCTAAAGATTTGTAGTTATGTAAAGCTATAGTTTTATACAGAGCTAGACAATCAAGTGGTAAAAGCGCAGTGGCTATATACCGTTTGCTTGATCTAAAGTTGCGTCTATTATTTTCTTCTAAAGCGTTTTTAGCTAGATTGAGCTGTACAGTCGCAGAGCTTAAAGCCAATGTATGCTGATTGTCGGTTAACTGAGAATTTTTCAGGTAGGCTGTTAAGCCAGAAATATCTTGCTCGGCTATGGCTGTGTATACTGCTTTCTCATTTTCACTGTAAGCTTGAAAAATAGGAATCAAACACAAAATAAGTACCATTTTTTTCATTACTGCGTCCTTTTTTTTAGAATAACCACTAACGATCTAAACTATATTTTACTAGTTTCTAAAAAATAGTTATAGTTAATAGTATAAGTAGTTATTAAAAAATAAATACAGCTAAAAGGAAATTATGAGCTCATTAATACGTTATGGTATAGTGTTTATTGGATTGGCTGGAGCCGCTTGGGTAGGATGTAATACGTACGCCTACTTTTTCTCAGAAACTGCACCAACTCTTTCTGTTGCGGGTATTGAGCCTGATAGTTGTTATGCAGGTGATGTTGAGTGTACTGTTACTGGTAAAGATGCCTATAAAGTAGCAACTATATCGTTGTCTCTTGATGATAAACCGCTTGCTGAAAATTTTAAGATCAACAAAAAAGCGTTTAAGCATACGTTTAGTATTCCTACTAAGACATTGAGTCATGGCAATCACAAGTTACATATAGAAGCTCACAATGGTACATTTAATAAAGCTAAAAGTACTAAAGATATCTCTTTTTGCGTAGATAATTTACCCCTGCAAGCTGCATTTGTTAAAGGTGACACAGATGCTAAAGTATTTCAAGGTCGTACGTTACATATCCAGTTTCAGGTAAACAAAGAAATTAAAGAAGCACAGGTAAAAGCCCTTTCTAAAACGTATCCTTGCTTTGCCGAATCTGCAGGATCATTAATTTATGAATGCTATATCCCCACTGAATGTGATGAAATTGCTAATGAATATCCTCTGACTATAGAAATAAGCGATAGGGTAGGTAATACTATTCACCTTGAAAGCAAATTCCAGGTAGTGCTTTTTCCGTTTAAAAAGCAAAATTTAAAATTTGATGCTGATAAAATTAAAGCAGAAAATGAAGCGGGTCTTAGTGAAAAGCATTTGGAAGCTGAAATAGAGGCTCTAACGCATAAATCTCCACAAAAAAAGTTATGGCAAGGTGTTTTTGTAACTCCTACTGAAATTAAAGAGCCGCGTCAAATTACCACTGATTTTGGTGTTATAAGAACTACGCAAGAACGTGGTCTTAGACAACATAAAGCTTTAGATCTGTATAATACGCCACGCAGTGTAGTGTGGGCGCCACAAGATGGTATAGTTGCTCTTAAAAATCGCTATGCTCATAGTGGCAATACGATAGTAATTGATCATGGTTATGGTGTATTATCGCTTATATTCCATTTAGATTCTTTTGCTAATATAGAAGTAGGTGAAAAAATCAAGCGCGGTAACCCAGTAGGATATTTAGGTAAAACGGGCTATGCTACTGGCTATCATGTCCATTGGGAAATGCGTGTAAATAATATAGCTATTGATCCTATGCAATGGACTAAGCACGATTTTTAATGGTAAACTAATTTTTTAATGCAAAGAGCTCTCTTGATGAGGGCTCTTTTTGTATGATTTTAAGCTTAAACAAGGATACTATGAACTATTTTTTTGCTACTCTTTTTTGCGCTTGTTTATACTTTACTAGTAGCTTTACTATGCATTTAGATACTACAAAAATGACCTCACTTGATAAGAGCAACTATATTGGGTATTTAGAAGATAAACTAAAACAAAAAGATGCTATGTTTACTCACCTTCTTAATAAAGTAGAAAAAGCACAAAAAGATATTAAATTGTATGAGCAGAGTAATGCTGATGCTGTTGTGCATACTCAAGTTACTTTAAATGAATTGAGTACTCAACTGTATTATAAAACTGTAGCTCTTTATTGTGTCTCTGCAGGCTTAGTGCTGAGTATATTAGCGTATATATATAAACCTGAAGCTTCAAAAAACAAAGACAAACAAAAAGAACTCACACCAGATCTTTCACCAGAGAATTCTCAAGATGAAAAAGCTTGAATTTCTCTGGTCTAGTAAGTAAGCTCAAAAGAAAAGATTCAAGAGTACAAGAGAGTATGTGTGAGTATTATAAGTTATTATTACAAAAGCTATTTTTACTTTAGTAGATTGCCACGGACAGCCCAGTACTGTGTAACCACTACCTGTATTGCTTTATCAGTATTGTTTTGGTGGTTGCTTTGTTATACGCCTATTAGAGCATCAGTTGCTTACTATAACAAAAACGTTACTTATTTAAACAAGCAAAAACAAAAATATGTAACTTATTACACACAAGACACTCAAGCACATGCTATAAATAAGCAGCCGCTAATACAAGACGTGCAAATACATCATGCTCTTGCATGGGTTATTGATTGTGCTCGATCTCATGGGCTACTTATTGATAGTTGTAAAGCTCAAGAAAACTATGATAAAAAAGAGTATACAAGCGCGTCTTTTGTGTTTTCTTTTCGTGGTTCAGTAGCAAGCTTACTCTCTTTTTTTAAGTGTCTTGAGCGCTCTCGTTATGTAGTAAGCTGTCTTTCAAGCACTATAAAACGCATAGATGATAGTTTTGTGCACTGTACATTTGAGCTTGAATTTTTTACAGCCCCCTAAGAGCCAGGTACCCTATGAACAATTATTTCTCTTTTTTGTTTGCTTTAACGTTAATGAGCAGTAGTTTAGCAGAAACTCCTAGAAATCCTTTTAAGTACGGACATTCATGTCTAGCTCGTCCCTTTTGTGAATGTATAGCATTAGGACAAGTAGGAGCAGATCCTTTTGGCTTAGTAAGCGTTAATGGCATACTCTATACAGTTAAAAAGGGTGATAGAGTAGCTGGTTATGAAGTAACACACTTTACACATAAGGGTATTATTTTTAATAACAATAAAAATCAAGAAGTGCGGCTTTTTTTAAAACAAAAAGCCCTTCAACTTACATAAGCTGAAGGGTTAGGGGGGTGAACAATACTAGGATGTATTGTTCGTTTAGGGACGTTTTGTAGTCTTAATTAATGTGATGATCGTAACAGTGTATTTTGTTATTGTCAAGCTAATACTAGAAACATTTTTTATAGATAGTTTTCACGTTCCCAATCGGTTACTGCTCTATCAAATTCTTGGCATTCTTTGCGCTTAAGAAGTAAATATTCATGCCACGCCTTTTGGCCCAAGAGCTCTTGTGCTAAAGTGCTCTTTTCAAGTTCATCAAGGGCTTGTGTTAAGCTTGTTGGCAATGACTCTATGGCACGTTCTTTAAGCGCTTCTGGTGTTAGCTTATAAAGATTATCGGGTATTGCTGGTGCAAGCTGCTTATTGTTTTTAATACCGTCAAGTCCTGCTTTGATTAATGCTGCACATGCTAAATAGGGGTTACAAGTTGCATCAGGACATCTTATTTCTGCACGTGTGCCTTCAGATGCATCTGCATGTATTTCGGGAATACGAATAAGAGTACTTCTGTTTTTATTGCCCCAGCAAATATAAATAGGGGCTTCGTACCCAGGAACCAAACGTTTGTAAGAGTTTATCGTAGGGTTAAGTAACGAGCTAAATTGTTTAATTGATTCGAGTACGCCAGCAATAAATGATTGTGCTACTGGTGACAAGTGGGTACTTTCTTGTTCGCTGTAAAATACATTACGTTTTGTAGTTGTATCGTACAGACTAAAATGGATGTGCATGCCACTGCCATTTTGATTTCTATGCGGTTTAGGCATAAAGCTTGCATGCAATCCTATATCTTGAGCGCGTACTGTAAGAGCATGTTTAGCCACTATTAATTGATCAGCTAAAGCAAGAGCGTTGCCATACTTAATGCTTATTTCATGTTGTCCTGAGGCAACTTCGTGATGAAGTTTTTCTACTCCTACACCAAGCAGTTTAAGATCTTTTATTATAAGTTGTTTTTCTTGGTGTTTTTTGTTGTTTGTCTCTGGATCAAAATATTTTTTTGCATCAGAGGCACTCGCTGTTGGATTACCGTCTTTATCTCTTTGGAACAGAAAGAATTCAAGCTCTGGGCCTACATTAAGTTGGTATCCCAAGTCAGCAAGTTCTTGACAAGCTCGTTCTAAAATATAACGTGGATCAGCTTCGTACCGTTCAGTTTTGTTTTTGTATATGTTTGCTATAAGCCAGGCTGTTTTGGTATCCTCAGTTGTCCAGGGAAGTATACGCAAAGTAGAAATATCAGCTTTCAGAAGTAAATCACTTTCAGTGATACTGCTGTACCCATTAATTGATGATCCGTCAAACATAAGTCCATCAGCTAGTGCATTTTTTACCTGATCTAGAGGTAAAGTTACTTCTTTTAAGTTACCCAGTAGATCACAAAAAGAGAACATAACAAAGCTTACCTTTTGATCTCTTAAATGTTTTAAAATACTCTCTGTCGTTTGAGAGCAGAGTGCAGGAAAGCTTATATTTAAACTTAAAAATAAAAATGCTTTAGCTACTCTATGAAACTTCAGACTCATTATAACTCCTTGATACTAAAAACAGTAGAAATGGGATGCCTAGGTATGAGTTATAAATTATTGTGTAAAAATTAGCAATACTTGAACTTAAGATCCTTCTACAAATTTCTTAATGTCTGGATAAGCATCTTTATTTAAAATAAAATCTTGAGAAGAAGCTGTTTGTGCTAGAGCACCATTTTCCATAAGATAGATCGTACAGTTTAGCTTATCAATAAGTACCGTATCATGGGTAGCTATAAGTACTATATAGCCTTGACGTGCAAGATCTTGTAGTGAGGCTGCTACTTGACTAGTAAGTAAAGGATCCAGTGCTGATGTTGGTTCATCTAAACATAAAACACGTGGTTTTAAGGCAAGACTACGTGCTAATGCTAAACGTTGCTTTTGGCCGCCTGACAGATTGGTAACAAGAGTTTGCTTTTTATCAGCAAGACCGTAAGTAATCAGTAGTTTATGAGCAATCTCTTGTGCTTCTTGAGCAGTTTTTCCTGCAGCTCGTTCAAGCGGAAAGGTAATATTACGCTCAACGGTCATGTTGTCAAATAAATTAAATTGTTGAAATACCATACCAACTAAGTGCTTTTTTATAGCTTGCTCTGGAGTTAACGTTACCCCGTCAAGTACAATCGTGCCTTGAGTATAGTCTTCTAGATTATTTAAAATACGCAGAAGTGTTGATTTACCTACACCTGAAGAGCCTAAAAAAAGAGCTATTTCTCCGGTTTTAACTGTAAGGGATATATCATTAAGGAGCGCGCGTGAGTGGTAAAATTTTGAAAGATGATTAATTTCGAGCATGACGTAACGACTTTTCAGTTTTATTGACTATAAAAGATACACATCCTGTCATAAGCAAATATAAAATGCCGGTAGCAATATAGACAGGTAAGGCTTGATGTGTTTGTGACATAATAATAGTGCCTCGTTGATATAATTCCATAACACCAATTAAAGATGCTAAACTTGAATCTTTAATAAGTGTTACGAGTTCATTGCCTAAAGAAGGCAATATAGTGCGTAATGCTTGCGGTAAAACAACAAAACGCAGCAGATCTGATTTGCTTATGCCTAAGGTTTGAGCAGCTTCAATTTGTCCATAAGGCACTGCAAGAATACCCGATCTTACCACTTGGCTTATATACGCACTACTATTAATGCCGATAGCAAGTACTGCTGTAATAAACGGATGTACATGGATACCCGCGTAAGGCAATATAATAAGATCCAAAAAGAATATTTGTAGTAGCATTGGTGTGCCACGCACAATAGTTACAAATAATGCTACAAATCTACGCAGCATGGGTGAGCCTTGAGTTTGAGCTATACCAAGCAATGTACCGCCACTAAAGCCTAAAGATGCTGCTAAGAATGCAAGTGATAGTGAGGTGCCCGCACCTTTTAATAGAGCGGGCAGATTATGTTTTAAAAATTCTAACGTTATCACAGAATTTCCCATTTTTGTTTAAGTG
Source organism: Candidatus Dependentiae bacterium (assembly GCA_013821315.1). Lineage (NCBI taxonomy): Bacteria > Candidatus Babelota bacterium. The sequence continues at coordinate 18,347 of JACDHA010000002.1, forward strand.
CATCGAGTGTGCCATCTGCTTGCATAGTATCAAGTGTTTTTTCTATATCTTGAGCAAAAGAAGCAGGAAGTTTACTTGACACTGCTAATGCATAATTTTCATCAGTTTCTTCAAGTCTTAATGTATTGAATTTATTGCCATCTTTATCAAGCTCTTTTAGGTATGGTTTTAAGCTATAATTAGATACCACAAGAGCGTATGCTTTACCACTTTCAAGCGCAGTAAATGCATCAGCTAATTTAGGTAATCTTACCAGTGTTATGTCCGGTATATTAGACATGTATAAATCGGCTATGTACCCCGTGTTGACTGCAACTGTTTTATTTTTTAATTCTTCTAAACTGGTAAGTTTAGGGTTTTTAGCAAGGGTTACTACAAGTAGTGGATTACCTGTAACATAAGACTTGGTAAAGTGAACATTTTTTGCTCGTTCTGGTGTTGGTGTCATCCCAGCAGCTATAACATGAATGCGTCCTAGTTCTATTTCAGGAAGCAGTGTAGTAAAAGGGCGATCTTTAAGTTCAAGGGTAAGGTTTAAACGATTAGCTAGTTCTTTTACAATGTCTATATCAAGGCCAACAATAGTATTATCTAAATCTCTATAAGAAAAGGGTGGAAAGTCAGCGCTTGTTCCTGCTACAAGAACTTTTCCTAAAGGTTTATAATCGTTGGTACGACGGTACCATACAACTGTAAATGCTGCTGCGGCAACAAGCATGCCAATAACTAGTTTTTTCATCTGAAATCCTTTATGTATATGGTTTTAAGTAGCTTTAAAGCCTACTAATGAGCGTACAGTAGTGTACGTTGTTTTAATAGTTTTACTCGAAAATGGTACAACAAGTACAGTGTTTTCACCAGCAAGTGTTGCTAAAATAGTTTTATTGGCTTGCTTATCAAGATATTCAGCTACAAAACTTGCCAGTCCTTCGCGTGTCTTAAGTACAATAAGAGTTTCGTTATGGTTAACAGCAGTAACAGCAATCTTAAGCATTTCGCTTTCGGTGTTTTGCTGTGGTAGCTCATAGAGCATACGATTATTAATAAGCTTTTTGATTATACCTAGTTGTCGCAAATCGCGAGAAATAACTGATTGATTGGCTTGTATGCAATGTTTTTCTAAAAGCATATGAGCAAGTGTCTCTTGATCTTCTATCTCATACTGAGCTATCAGTTCAAGTACTGCTGCATGTCTAGAAAGAAGCTCTTTTTTTGTTGCCATATATTCTCTACAAAACGAATAATTATTCAGTATTTATTACATTATAATCTCTATTTTTTTCTAAAGCAATAGGGAGCTGTTGCAAGAATCAAGAGATATGTGATACTTAAAGTACTTTAACTAGAATTAATTCTTAGGAGATTTTTTATGAATAGATATATAAATAGAACCAACTCTATAACGTATACACTTTTGTGCGGTATGCTTGTTGCTCCTGCCACTAATGTAACAGCTGCATTTACTATGCCCCGCTCTTTAAGCAAAGATCAACTTAAATATGTATGTTATTTTACCAGTGGTATAGCAACAGTTGCCACTACGTGTGCAGTAACTGAGTATTTTAATAAACGTAAGCTCAGAGCTCGACTTGAACGTGATATACAAGCTTATAAAGCTCAAACACAAAAAGTAAATAAAGAACTTGAGCTTATTAAAAGTGAAGAATATAAACTTGAGCAAGAACGTGAGTTTCTTTCCTCTCTTAGTCAGCTGTTGAAAAGTGTTACAGCTAAATATAAAGATGAAATTGGTTGCGCTCAAGGTCCTTATGATAAAAACTCTTTAGAGTCGACTGTTAATTTGGTACATAAAATTCAAGCTAAAATACAGCTGCAAGGGTGTTTAACAACTGCTTATATTCAAGAGCTTAAACAAGATCTTAATCAAATAAGTAAAGCAAGTGAAAATCTAGCGGTAAAAGCATTGGAATGGTCACAAACAGCTAGTAAAGCAGTATATAGAGATACTATTACTACCTTAAGTGATGCTCTTAAAGATTTAGGCTATAGATTGCAGTCAACAGCGTTTACTGCTGAATACTTTAAAAGTATAGTGGAACTAAATATAGCTTTAGCACAGAATTATGAAAATAAGTATGCAACCGAATTAAAGCTACAAGCTCAAGCTTCGAATGCTGAACATTATGCAGCAGATCTTGATGCTCATATTCGTGCTTTATATAGTGATGCTCAGTATCAATTTGCTTATTTAAGTTATGTAGCTAAAGTTCAATCAGATATTTCTACACTAAAAAGCTTTGTGCATAACGTGCCAACAAAACCAGCTCAATTAGACCCTTTTACAGCTACTATGCAGAGAGCTCAAGGTCTTATTGCTAGTCTTGAAACTCTTGTAGAATATGTTGTTACAACAGCTACTTATATACAAGAAAAGCAGCACAAGCCTGAGTTTGATAGACAAGAGGCACGTGCAAAACAAGAGTTACATGAAAAACAAGAACGTTTAGCTCTGCAATTGCGTGAAGCTCAAGCACGTATTGATCAAGAAAAACGGGTAACTGAAACTAAGTTACAACAAGAACGAGCACGTGTTAAAACTCTTGAAAATCAGTATGCTGAGATTGAGCGTGAACGTAAAGCTCTTGACGTTAAAGATCGCCAGATAGCACTTGAACGTGCACGTATACGTGACGGCGTAACCATACAAGAGGCTCTGAGCAATAATAATAATGACTGGAATTATAAGTATTCAAGCTTACACCAACATTATACTGCAGCAGTCAACGCGCAAAATGGACTTACTGCGCAACTTAATGCTATACAGGCAGAAAAAGCTGCTGAGCTTGCTCGTATAAACAACGAATTAAATCAAGCTCGTACTCAAATTAAAAATCATGAAACTAACTATCACAATTTAAATCGTGATTATAAAGCACTACAAAATAAAGCTCACCAAGCAGCTAATACCTTAGCAGTTCTTGATATTACTAATCCGCCATTTAATCCTGATATGGTAGACGGCCTAAGAAATTATATTAATACTATTAAAACGCATGCACGTACAGCACGTAATACACTTGCATAATTATTAAGTTATTAATTTTACTTAACAGTAGAGCCTGGGTTAAACCAGGCTCTATTTATTTATTGGTTAGCAGTTTTTATATTTACTTTTAGTGTAATGTATGTAAATCAATCAATGTATGTAGTGATTTACATAAGCCTTATTAACTGATTTACATACATCTCTTGAGTAAGTCTATAAATATGCTCTGATATTATTTGCTCTGGCTTTGAGATAAAAAGTGGTAAAGTATTCATTTAAGAGTTTCTATTTTTTAAACGAAACATCGAGTATACTACTATTTAACAATCACTTTCTTATCTCGAGATAATTATGATAAAAATAATAAGTATGCTTTTAGTTGTGTCTTCTGTTGGTGCTGAACAGCTGTCTTTGCCGCAAAGTTTAGCAAGTAAGCCCATTGTGCATTTAAAAGTACGGCAGCTAGACAATTGGTCTTGTGGTTATAATGCTCTTTATAATGCCTGTTTAGCAGAACAAAGGGCAGGTCTTAATAACTCTTCTAGTATTTTATCCCATTTTGAATTGCTATGCTCATCTTATTTGCGTAGTAAGCGCGCTAATCCTCAAGAAGCTAGTTCTAATACTACGCTTACAGATTTAGCCGATAAACTTAAGCTTGAGAACTTGTGTTGTTTATATCTTGACAAGCACAATACTGTTGAACCATTTTTCGATACACCAACTTCTATTACTTTTAAATATGGCCTTTCTCAAAGAGAAAAAGATCAATTAATGGAAAAAACAAAAAAGCAGCGTGGTGTTACTCTTTTTAAAGAACTCAAACAAAAATTTATTGCCCAAAAGCTTTGTTGTATGCATTTTATATGTAACGTTCAAGAAGATAGTATAAAACATTGGGTATTAGTATCACTTGTAAAAAAATCACCAAGCGATGTTATGCTCTATATTTGTGATAATATGAACAGAAAAATAACTGAACGTTCTCAAATTAAAAAATATATAGATTATCTGTATAATTTTTTTATCGGTTAAAATAATTCATGTATAAGCTCATGTAGTGGCTTAACATGCACTTCTTGCATCATAGCTTTATAAAACTTTTCATCATATTCACGCGTTTGTATAACTACGGGCATAGCTATAGCATGGCCAACAATTACTGCCTGTTTTTTAGTTTCAAGTGTTGCGAGTACTGAGCGTAATTGTGATGCATTGCTTACACCATTGAGCACTGCTTGGATATCTTTTTCATCGTTAAGTTGCGCTATTATTTTTGTACCTATCTGAGAAAGCACTTCAGGATCAATACCAGAAGGGCGCTGATCAACTACTAAAAGAGATACATAGTATTTACGCATTTCACGTGCTATAGTGCCAAAAATAGTTTGTCGAGCAGCTTGAGGATTTAAAAATTTATGTGCTTCTTCAATAGTAATCATAAGCTTTTTAGGTTCGTCTGCTTTTTTATGTGATCCTAAGAATTGCTCAGTTTTGCGCATATATAACGTGTGTATACGACGTGTGATAATATTAGCAATAAGCAAGTAACAAAACGTTGAAGTAAAGTTACCAAATTCTATTATTATTGAGATACCTTTATCGATATACTCTATCATGCGATCTATAACGTCGTTATGTCGTTCATGCTCAAGAGTTGATTGTATAAACGGAAAGCGCTCTATAGTTTTAAGCTTTCTATACAGTGCTGCAATAGATTCTGGATGTGCTCCGACTTCTTGAGCAAATTCCTTAAGTCTGTCGCCTTGTGACAAAAAGGTTTCAAGCCAATTCTTTTTATATTTAGCAGCTATTAAATAAGCAGCTTCGTAGGCGGTAGGGTTTAAATTAAGTTCAGTATCAAGTGAAATAATATCTTCAACAGCTAGAGCGCTATACGGTATAGTGAGCTCAACATCAGGGTTTCCGCCACGTCGCCTAGTGGAAGCTGGATCAAGAGAAAAAATTACCACTTTATCAGGAAACAGTGTCTTTAAACCTTTAACAAACGATTCCTGGTTGCCTTCTTTGCGTGCCTGTAAACCATACTCACTGTGCATGTCAAAAATAAGATTTACTGCTTTATCGTTATGAATAAGGCCTGCAAGCACTAAACGTGTTAAAAACGTTTTACCTGTCCCTGTTTTTCCAAAAATACCGTTACTACGCTCGGTAAGCTTTTCTAAATTAAGACATACAGGTGCTTCCATGTCCAGAGGGCATCCTATGGTAAAATATTTTTTACTTGGATCTTTTTCATCGCCAAAAATAAGAGCAATTTCTTGAGCAGTGGCTTCAAATACGGCAGAAAAATGTGATGGGATAGTTTTAACCGGTGCGGGTATGTTATGTGCTGTAAGCATGAGCATAGGACGTAATGTTGCCGTAGCATAAATGTCTTTGGTAGCGAGTGCTTGCTTAAGAAGTGGTTCTTGTAGTGTTGGCGGAAAAAGTAAAATATCAGGATGACTTACTTCTAACTTAAGATCAGTTATCAATGAAAAAAAACGGCTTTGATCACCATAAATTGAAACGAACTTACCCGTTTTTAAACCTTCAAGATGCGCATTACCATTAATACGCATCATAAGACCATCAGTAAGTGATCCTGCTATAATATGACCAATAGGCAGGGCTTTATTCATGAATAGGCCAACAGGGTAATATCGTCTCGATTAACCTCTAAAATGCCACCAGCGAGTGTCATAATGGTGGTAGAACCATCTTCAAGGCTTAGCTGAATTTCTTTGTTAGGTGCCAGAGGTGCTATAAGCGGGGCATGACCTGGCTGTATAACAAAATTACCTGTAGCCGTTTCTACTTCAAGCCAGTTAATTTCAAGGACTTGTGATCCTGTAGGAGAAATAAGAGTAAATTTCATAGTTGTTATAATTCGTTAGTAAGTTTTTCTGCTTTGCTAAAGGCTTCTTCTAAAGTTCCAACCATGTAAAATGCTTGCTCAGGCAAGTTATCGCATTCACCATTAACAAGTCGTTCAAAATCATGTACCGTCTTATCTTTAGGTACATAGCGTCCAGGAATGCCACTAGCAAATTCAGCTGAATGGAGCGGTTGTGTTAAAAACTTTTGAATACGTAAAGCACGTTTAACCAATTGCTTATCCTCTTCAGAAAGCTCATCGATACCCAAGATAGCAATAATGTCTTGTAGCTCTTTGTACCGTTGCAAAATAGATTGTACTTTACGAGCTACAGTATAATGCTTTTGGCCCACAATATGAGGATCGAGACCTTTAGAATTAGACTCCAGTGGATCAACTGCTGGATAAATACCAAGCTCAACTAAACGACGAGAAAGTACGGTGCTTGCATCTAAATGAATAAACGTTGTTGCTGCTGCCGGATCGGTTATATCATCAGCAGGTAAATAGACTGCTTGAATGGAAGTAATAGATCCGTTAATAGTGCTGGTAATGCGTTCTTGAAAGGCGCCCATTTCTGAAGCTAATGTTGGTTGATACCCTACCGCTGAAGGCATACGGCCAAGAACAGCTGATACTTCTGAGCCTGCTTGCACTAATCTAAATATATTATCTACAAATAACAGTACATCGCGCTTTTCGCTATCTCTAAAATATTCAGCCATAGTAAGTCCTGTAAGGCCAACACGTAAACGGGCACCGGGCATCTCTCCCATTTGGCCAAATACAAGCACTGCTTTATCAAGTACATTAAAACGTTGCATATCAAGCCAAAGCTCGTTTCCTTCACGTGTACGCTCTCCAACACCGGTAAAAACAGATACACCTTTGTGCTCAATGGCAACGTTACGAATAAGCTCAGTTACAAGCAATGTTTTACCTACGCCTGCTCCACCAAAAAGGCCAATTTTTGAACCTTTTAAATAAGGGCACATAAGGTCAATAACTTTAATACCGGTCTCTTGTATCTCGTTTTCTATGCGTTGCTCAATAAATAAAGGAGCTTCACGATGTATAGGCATAGTAAGGGTATTATTAACAGGACCACGTTCGTCAATAGGTCTGCCTAAAACATCAAATACGCGGCCTAATGTTGCAGGACCAACAGGTACTTGTATGGGGCCGCCTGTATCGATTACAACCAAATCGCGGCTAACGCCAAAAATATTTTCAAGAGCAATACAGCGGACTACGCCGTCGCCCAACTGTTGAGCAACTTCTACGCTTGCTCTGCGCTCTGGGTTACCCTGTTGTGCAGGAATAATAACTTGTAATTCATTAAATATATCGGGTGAATGTTCACGGGGAAACTGTACGTCAATGATGGTGCCGCTTACACGTAAAATAGTACCTGTACTAGGTTCTTGAGCTGTTGCACCTGAAACTTGGAGGTTATCACTTTCTGGTGAAATCATAATTTTTACCTTTTTGCTTCTGCAGTAGCTTATTAAAAGATGTTTTTATAGCTTTCAGTATAAAATAAGATTGGGTTAGACACAAACGTTATCTTAATTTTGTATAAACGTCTTACAAGAGGTTTAGTTGACCATTTGCAAAAAAAGTTTACATTTATAAGCTTATAAGTATGCATCTAGTGTCTCAATTATTATTATTTTAAAAATAACAAACAACAGCTAAGTGGGGTTTATGATTAAAAAAACTGCGCTTATAGCGCTCTTAAGTACGAACTTGCTTAGTGTGAATATATCTTTTTCAATGGAAGAAGGTCTACAGGCAGCTCATGTGGCACAAGCACCTGAGCTAAAAAAAACTATCTCTCCAGAGAGAATGGCGCAACTATTGCAACGTGCACAACAAACAGTAGATAAAGCAGCTAAAGTTGATACTTCAGCTTTACTCGCTCGTGTTGAAAAAGCACGACAAGCTCGCGCTGCAGCTGAAAGTGCTGCTGTTAATGCACAAATAAAAAGTCAAAATACGTTGCTGACAAGCTTTAATCTTTTTAAGGCTCGCTTTTCTTCTGTTACTCAACCAGTTACTGTTACTACGCAACAGGAACAAGATGATGAGGGTAGTGAAACAAAACCAAAAGTAGTTACTAGTCTAAAAAGTATCATTTTGGGAAATAACCTTAGATTAGACTTGTCATCTAAAGCGCCCTTTATTCAAGATATTGGTTTTAATACTAAAGGTTCTAAAGCTGATACTGATCAAGATGCTAGTATTATTACACTTGGCGTCTATAAGCGCGATATTATAGAGGCTGGTTTAGCTGTTGCTCAAATAACAGCAGAAACCCTTTTTTATAAAAGAGTACAACAACGTATGATTTGCCACATTGTTGACTCTATAGAAAACGATACAGATAAGTTTCTTGAGCTTTTAGAGGCAACTCACAAAGGCCTTATACGTTGTGACAAATTATATAATGAAGCATCTTTTTTAAATAAAGTTAGTTATGCTCAGAGTCGCAACTCTATGCTTTCTTATTTACATACCTATGTTAAGAAAAATCATACCTATCAGTTGCCTCTCAATCCAATTAAGTCGAACATCTTTTTTGACTCTTTGGCTCTTATGGCAGCAACTAAAGGGCTTGAGAAATTGCCAGATAAGCTTATTGCTCCGTGCAATTTTACTACACCTCAAGTAAATACAGGCATACCGAATTTATTTGCATACCTTACAACTAATGCAAAAGGCGTTGGAGGTAATTTACAGCCTGACAACATTACTATACCTCAAATAAATACAGGCGTGCCAATACCTTATTTATTTCAAACAACCTACGCAAAAGATGCTGAAGGTAATTTGCAGCCTATATATTTTTGGCAAGCTCCTCCTTCGGCATTTTCTGTAATAAAAGGACTAGCTAATCCGCGCCTCTTAGTAAGTAAGGTTTTATCAGGAGCAAATAGTCAGATGGCTGAGCTGCTTAATAATAGATTACATCTAGGTTTACCTAAATGGGTATATTCAGATGGGGTTCACTATCTCACTGATTATATGACGCTAGTGTATGGAGCTCAAATATTTACGAGTAATGCTTTAGATGATTGGTCTGAGTATCTTGAAACTCATCTTGAAAAGGAAATTAAGTTAGTTAAAAAATATAAACGAGCTCGTGACGAAAAGAATGAGCCGAAAGCCCAAAAGCGATTGGTAAAAATTAAAAATTTTGTGCTAGCAAGTTACAAAGATAAATCGATCTTACCTTGTTCACTTATAAGTAAATGGTGGAAAAGCAAAAATTCAGGGCAATCGAGAATAAATACTCTTATAACATTACCGGCCTATGGACTTTTAGCGTATAAAGCATATAAAACATATAATTATTTTTTTGGATCTAAATAACTAGTAATAAAGGAAAAAACACATGTATAAAATTGGTATAAAAAATAAAGTTCTTAGTTTAAGCATTCTTCTTCTACTCTGTAGCTCTTTGTATGCTGGAGGAGATAATAATAGCAATGGTGGCAAAGCTGAAGTAAATGGTGCTGGTGACGTTCTTAGAGATGCAGGACAAAATATTGGTAATCTTATGGATATGTTTGGTAACGGAGCTAATCAACTTTTCGGAGCTTTAGGTAATATTGGCGGAAATATAGGAGATGCAGCTGGTGGTGTTGTCAATAATGCTGGAGTACAAGGAGTTGCTGGAGCAGCAGCACATGGTGTTGAAGCTCTTTTTAACTCACCTGCAATGCGTTGGATGGGTAGTAAAATGGCTGCTGGGCTTGAAGCAGGTATTGACTTCGCTGCTGCACAAGCTGAAAAGTTTCAACAAGAAAATTTAGCAAAAGTTGCTAAATTACGCCAAAAACTTGAGAGCCGTTATTTAACTGCTGGTGAAAGACAAGATATTCTTGAAAGAATAGACGAATTAAAAGAAGCTGCTAAAAAAAATCGTGAACGTCTTCAAGAAACTATAGACAATGCAAATAAAGCTGCTTTTGAAACTTACCAAGCAGCAATAACTACTGCTCAAGACTATGCTAAACAAAGTCAATTAGGTAACCAAAAGCTACAGAGAGCTGCTGTCAATGCAGAAGCAAATAAAGAAGCTGCTATTGAAAAAACAAAAGCTATTATTGCAGCAGTAACCGATAAAAGCAATATTAAAAAAGCTGTTGTTGCAAGTACTGTTTTAATACTCAGTTATTATACTATAAAATATGGTAGTGCGTTAGCTCATGACGCTATTAAGCATTACTACAGAAATCCTACTCTTTCAACTGATACAACGCTTATTAACCCCTTGCAAGCTGCTAAGCAAAAATTAGTAAGTAAAATAACGGGTATAGAGCCAAAAAAGAGCTCAGTAAAAGATGTAATTTTAGAGCCTGAGCTTGCCAAGCGTGTAGACGTACTTGATAAATCTATACAAAACACAGTAAAAAATGGCGCTCCTTTTGGTAATATATTATTCTACGGACCTCCTGGTACAGGTAAGACTATGCTTGCAAAGCGTCTAGCTTTAAATTCTGGTCTAGAATATATTTACTTTACTGCTTCTGCTCTTGAGCAATATTCTCTTGAAGAAGGTTTAATTAAGCTTACTGAGCTTTTTGAATTTGCAAAAAGATCTTCTAAAAAGCTTATGATTGTTATTGATGAAGCTGAAAAGCTGTTTGCTAATCGTAGCAATCAAGTAAACGATAAAACAGGTAAATTGCTTACTCATGTATTAGGCTATACAGGTACAGAAAGTTATGACTTTATGGTTGTTGCATTAACCAATAGACCCCAAGATCTTGATAAAGCATTTTTAAGCCGTTGCGATGATCGTATTAAAATAGATGCGCCTGGCTTTGAGCAACGTCGCGCTATTATCAAAAAATACTTCACTGAATATTTATTTGAAGCAGCTAAGCCTTTAGTGGTACCTAAAAATCGTTGGGGCACATTTGTAAACTGGCTTGATAATAAACCACAGCCTGCTAGACGTATAACTATAGATAAAGCAGTACTTACAGCTGATTTTATCAATCAGTTAACAGAAAAAACTGACGGTTTTGTTGGTCGTGATATTTCAAAAATGGTTATAGCTATTCTTAAAGCTACGTATGTATCTGATGATGCTCACGTAACTCCTGAGCTTGTAAACCAAATAGCAGCAGTTAAAATAGCTGAAAGAGCAACAGAAAATACTGCTACTTGGCTGTAGTTTCATAAGCACTAGGCTATAAACTGAGAAACAAAAAAGAGAAGCTGGATGAGTATTTGTCCAGCTTCTCTTTTTTATACTTAACTAGTAGATTTGACTTTTTAGTGTCCTATAGCTTTAACTTCTACAGGCATTAAAACGCGGCTTAATACTTCGTCAGCATGACTTACCCAAATAACATTAATACCTTCGGTAATATCCTCTGAACCGATAAGGTCATTTTTGTTCTTTTGCGGCAAAATAATATGAGATATCTTGTTGCGTTTAGCTGCAAGTATCTTTTCTTTAACACCACCTATAGCCATAACGTTACCACGCAGGTTAATTTCACCAGTCATCGCATAATCTGCGTTTATCGGTCGCTGAGTTAACGCAGATAACAGTGAAGAAAGCAACGTAACACCAGCTGATGGACCATCTTTAGGAACTCCGCCTCCAGGCACATGGACATGCAGATCGTAATGAGTAAACATCTTAGGATTAATGTTAAACTCAAGAGCATGCATTTTTACGTAACTTAAAGCTGCTTGTGCAGATTCACGCATAACGTTGCCCAGAGATCCTGTAAGTATTAACTTACCTTTGCCGGGCATTGCTATAGCTTCGATTTTTATCATTTCGCCGCCATACGCAGTCCATGCAAGACCATTGGTTATACCAATAGTATGCGCACCTTGAATGTCTTCTTCGATAAACTTACACGGCCCTAGATACTTTTCTAGATTTTCTGGTGTTATAGTAATAAGCGAATTGCATTCAACGAGTACACGTGCTGCTTTAGAGCATACTTTTTTAATTAAACGCTCAAGTTCACGTACTCCAGCCTCTTTAGTATAATTAGTGATAATGTCACCGAGCACTTGCTCACTAAATTCAAGCGGTTGACCACCTAAACCTGAATCATTAAGAGCTTTTTGTACTAAATGCTTTTGAGCAATTTTAACTTTTTCACCATGAGTGTAACCACTCAGTTGAATAATCTCCATACGATCTCGTAGGGGCTCCGAGAGTGTTTCCAAAGTATTAGCTGTTGCTATAAAAATCACTTTAGATAAATCAAAAGGGATACCTAGATAGTTGTCGTAGAACGTTTTGTTTTGTTGTGGATCTAATATCTCAAGCATAGCGGCTGAAGGATCGCCTCTAAAATCTGCACCTATTTTATCTAACTCATCTATAATAATAACAGGGTTAAGAGATCCTGCTTTGCGGATGCCTTGAATAAAACGTCCTGGCATTGCACCAACATATGTTCGTCTATGGCCACGTATTTCAGCTTCATCTTTAACGCCACCTAAAGAAATTCTAAAATAGTTACGGCCTAAGCTTTTTGCGATCGACTTACCAAGAGAAGTTTTACCTGTTCCTGGAGGTCCTGCAAAGCATAAAATAGGTGAATGGCCGTCCGTTTTAAGTTTACGTATAGATATAAAATCTAAGATACGCTCTTTGATTTCTTTAAGGCCATGATGATCTTCGTCAAGCACCTGTTTTGCTCGTTCTATGTCAAGATTATCAGTTGTTTCTTTACCCCAAGGTAAAGCAAGTACCCACTCTAAATGAGTGCGTGTTACTGCTGCTTCCATAGAATCAGGAGATGCTTTTTCTAAGCGATTAAGCTGGCGGTTAACTTCAACACGTACTTCTTCTGGCAAATCAACTTCGGCCATTTTAGTGCGCATACGCTCAACTTCATCAGTTTCGTCTTCGCCTAACTCTTTTTTTATAGCCCGTAATTGTTCACGCAAATAGAACTCTTTTTGGGATTTATTCATAGAGTCGCGTGCGCGGTTTTTAATATTCTCTTGCATTTCGCTTACTTCAAGCTCTTTTGCTAGATAGGTATACAAACCTTCAAGAAACTCTTTGTGACTACGTGCTTCAAGTAGTGCTTGTGCTTGATCGACGCGTAACGTTAGATGAGACAAAATAAAATCGGCTATTTTTTCTGCGTCATGAATTTTTGACAGTATTATATGAAAATCAGGACTGAGCGCATGGCCTGAAGCAGAAATTTGCTCAGCTACTGTTTTAATATTTTTAATTTGTGCAGAAACTTCTGTCGCATCAGTAAGCTCTTCAAAATGGATAGGCTCAATATGTGCTTTTAAAATATTTTCTTCAGCAACAATATCAAGGACTTCAGCTTTTCCAAGGCCTTGTACCAATATTTTTATACCGCCTTCAGGTATTTTAATAAGACGCATAATAGACGCTATAGTGCCGACTTTATATAAATCTTTTGTGCCAATAGCTCCTTGATGCGAATCAGACTGTTTGTTTGATGCAAGCAAAAGAATCATTTTTGATTCTTCTTGCAAGGCACTGTTGATTCCATTTATGATCCGTTCATCAAGAACCAATAACGGTACAATCATATTTGGAAACACTACAACGTCCATTGTCGGGACAACTGGCAGCGTTCCCGGCATGGCATCATAGATAGAATTGTTGATAGTTTTCATTCTACTCCCCCTCTATTAGGTTATTTACTATCCCTTGTCTTGAGTGTAGCTAAGGTCGTTTAAGAAACACAATATTTGGGCAATATATAATCTAATGAGCCATTGAACATGAGGGTCTAATCTAGTAGTATTCTAAAATACGCTAAGCATCACGTTTTACAGCATTTTTAAGAGTAGTTTTACTGTTCATTTTTTGTTTGCAGTTGGCATTAAATAAAAAAATTAATTTAGTGGATTAGGAGTAAAAAACAGAGTGCTTTGATAGTTATTTTTATTTAAGGCTGCGTATAATCTTAGTAGTTGATTAATGTCAGGGCACTTAAGATATATTTTGCGCATGCTTACATTTTTTATTCTGTGCACAGGTGGTTGTGCCGGTCCTAACACGGTAACTGATAAGTTTTTCTCAAGGGTGTACGTTATAAGAAAATCTGCAACTTTATCTGCTTCTTTTTCAACACAGGCAGCTTGGGTATGACGTAGTTCAATTTCAGCAAGGCGTATAACAGGAGGATAGCGTACAATCGTGCGCTTCTCAAGTTCAAAATTATAAAATTGAAGATAGTCTATTTCGTTTAAGTAGTTAAATACAGGATGATCAAGCATACATTGCACAACAACTAAACTTTCAGTTGATTGACGTCCAGCGCGTCCGGCAACTTGAATAAGCTGTTGCAAGGTAACTTCAGCTGCATTATAGACAGGAAAGCTTAAATTAACATCTGCCCATAAAATACCTACAAGAGTTACTTTAGGAAAGTGGTATCCTTTAGTAATAGTTTGAGTACCTACCAAAATATCTAGAGTACCTGATTGAAAGTCGTTTATAGTCTGTTGCCAATTTTTTTTATTTACTGTTGCATCCAAATCGGCTCGTGCTATACGAGCAGTAGGAAATAGCTTTTCAAGGATAGCAACTATTTGCTGAGTTCCCACACCTTTTTTAAGTAAGTTTTTAGGCCCGAGTTTGCAGCTAGAACACGCTGTCGGCTCAGCTTGCGTAAAATTACAGTAATGGCATATTAATGTTCCATTATTATGAAACGTTAAAGTAACTGAGCACTGAAGGCAAGCAGGTATAAAGCCGCAACCGGTACATTGGATAAAAAAGCTGTGACCGCGTCTATTTAAAAAGAGTATGGTTTGTTCTTTTTTAGCAAGTCTATCAGCTATGGCTGTTTGCAGTTCTTTTGTAATCCAAAAATGTGCTCGTTGCTCTTTGTTTTCTGTAAGCTTAACCCGTTGTATTGTAGGAAAGGCACCCGCAAAACGATGCTTTAATGAGAAAAAATGCCAATTTTTAGTTTGAGCTGTATACAAAGAACTTAAAGAAGGCGTTGCTGAGCCAAGTACAATAGGTATTTTTGCAAGTTGTGCACGCAGGAGCGCTGCTTCTTTAGTGTTAATACGTGGGTATTTTTTCTCTTGAAAGCCTACATCATGCTCTTCATCAATAATGATAACACCTAAGTTTGCTATTGGCAGCAATACAGGTAAATGGACACCAATAATGACAATGGGCTGCGCTGTAAGTAATTGCTCCCATAAAGTCCGTTTTTCTTTAATGCTTGTAGCTGAATGGAAGCCATATATGAGTACGCTCTCAGGTAATTGTTTTTTAAGGAGCTGAGTAAACTGTACGGCAAGAGATACTTCAGGTAGTAGCAGCAATACACTTTTGTTGCAGCTTAGAGCATGCATAATAAGTTGTTTATAAATTTCAGTTTTACCAGACCCTGTTACGCCATGGAGTAAACTAGGGTAATAGCGTGGTGACTCTATAATTGGAGTAAGAGCAGCTACGATAATTTTTTGATCTTCTGAGAGAGTAACATCAAGTGGTCTATGCTCAAGAATAGGGCTTGTTACGCTTTGTTCGATTTCTTCTTTTTCTTTTAAAAATATGCGTACGCGCTTAAAAAAATAAAAAGGATCTAAAGCATAATAGATGCTTAACTGTTTAATAAATTGTTGATAATAAGTATCTTGAGGAAAGGGTTCTAACGAATGTGCAGTACGCAAAGCAAATGAAACAGGATTTTTAAGATGTTCAAATTGCTCACAGACTAAAGCGGTTTCTATACGTTTTTGAAAAGGGACTTTAATTAAAGTTCCTACCAGATTTTCTGATGCTAATTCAGTGGGAACGGTATACGTAAATATTTCTTTATATCCGTTAAGCAACCTGACGTTGATGAGCATTTGATGGCCATATTTCTGTAGTAGAGTAAGATCGATATATATTAAGAATACGCGGTTATTTGAAAAAGAAAAGCTGCTTTTAGAAACTGATGTGTATAAGCTTGCTTAAAGTGCACTCTTTAATAATAGCACTAGTAGTGTGTTTATATAATTTTTATTTGACACTATTAAAAACTTAGTTATTATTAAATTATATCAAATAAAATAATTATTGCTTATTAGGAAACTTTTATGACAACATTTTCAAAGTATTTATTCAGTTCTGTGCTTATCTGTTTACTTTTTTCTAGCTTAAGTGTTTGTATGCATGAAAGTTCTATAGATCAAATGCTTGACAACGTTTTATCACATCCAATTGAACAGTTAGCTAGTTCAGATTTATCTACTAAGGAACATCTTAAGACAGCTCTGCTTAAAAAATATAGAAAAGTATTAACTCCACTAATTTCTAATTTCCCTATTACGTCTAAAGTGCTTAGTGGTCACACTGATTATATAACTTCAGTGGCTTTAAGCCCTGATAGTAAATATGCTTTAACTGGATCTTTAGATAAAACTGTTCGCTTATGGGATACAACCACTCTTACTTGCAGACAGCTTCTAGCATCTACAAGTGGTATAAAGATTGTGGCCTTTAGCCCTGACAGCACTTATGCTCTAGTAGTTCCAGTAGGTAATATAGTATATGTATTTAACTTAAAAACAGGTAGATCATATAAGTTGCAAGGTCACATAAGTACTATAACCTCACTAGCAATAAGTAGTGATAGTAAGTATGTATTAACAGGGTCTCGTGAAAAAATTGCTCGTTTATGGGATCTAAAAACAGGGCAATCCCAAATGCTTATAGGTCATAATGGTTGGATAACCTCAGTAGCCTTAAGCCCTGATGGTAATTATGCATTAACAGGGTCTACTGATAAAACTGCCCGCTTATGGAACTTAACTAATTGGAAAAGTTATGAACTCCCTCATCCTGGCGTAGTAAGGTCAGTAGCGTTTAGTTCTGATAGTAAGTTTGCTTTAAGTGGATCAGAGAGTAATGCGTCAAATGATGAAACTGTACGGTTAGTAAATGTAACTACTTGTAAAAGTCGTGTACTTCTCTATACAAGGAATGTGCGCTCAATTACTTTCAGTTCTAAGGGTAAGCATGCTTTAATTGAATTCTATAAAGGACATAGTAGTATATGTCTATTAAATGCAGAAACATTACAATCACGAGAAGTTGAATGCTCATATGATACTACAACTGTAACATTTAGTGCTGACGATAAGTATATTTTAAGTGGATCAGGAAATGGTAATCTTAGTGTTTTTGATAGTGAAACAAATACTAACAAAGAAATTCTTAAGGATCATACTACTTCTCTCTCATGTATATCATGCAGTGCTAACGGTAAGTCTGTTTTAACTGGCTCTAAAGACACTACGGCATGCTTATGGTCTATAGAAAGTATAGACGACTTAACACTTGAGCAGCTTGTATTTCTTGTAAAGCTAGAAACACACTCTTTTAGATTTATTGATGCAGATAAAGAGCACGTGTTAGATTCTTTTACCTCTTATATAGATAGCTCGCCTAAGCTCCCAAGTGAAAAATATGCCACTAATTCTTTAATTAAAGCCTACATAGATGATAAACGTAATCACCTTTTACAAGCAGTTGCTCATGATTCTGTAGCAACTGTAGTATATCTTCTTAAAAGAGGCTTTAGTTTAAACACTTGTGACAAAGCGGGTAATAACTTA
Organism: Candidatus Dependentiae bacterium; assembly: GCA_013821315.1. NCBI lineage: Bacteria > Candidatus Babelota bacterium. Next base: position 35,842 of record JACDHA010000002.1, read on the forward strand.
TGGCATTATGCATTTAAAGGGTGTGTAAAAGATAGAGTTGCATATCCAAGTACAAATGTTCTTCAATTGTTGCTTTCACTAGAAGGTACCGATAAAGGATGTAGAAAAGCTAATAAGGCAGGTCTTTCTCCCTTAATTATCGGGCTTCAGTACAACAAAGAATTTACGCAAGAATTTATTTTTAAGTACTGTGATATAGTCTCTGAAAAAACTGAAAATGGAGAAAGCAAAAGCTTTAGCCGATGCTCAATCCAATAAGAAATTTTATTATTTTCTATAAAAAGGCTCGGTAATTCGAGCCCTTTTTTTTGTTCAAGGTTAGTTAACGAGTAGTGTTAATAGTTTAATTTTACTTAAAAAAGCAATTGTGTCATGCTTTTTAAGATTATTTTAAAACTTTTTACTATAGAGCATGTTTATGCTAGATCATTACACTTTAAGACTACTGAGGTTCCGGTGGATACTGCCCCAAAAAATAGAGTATTTATAATTGATGGTTCTTCGTTTTTATATAGAGCTTATTATAGTATTAGGCCGCTGCATACAAAAGATGGTATTGCTGTTCAGGCTGTCTACGGCTTTTGCCGTATGATTAAAAAGCTTATTGATACGTATCAGCCAGAGGGTTTGGTTCTTGTATGGGACAGTAAAGGTAAAACAGTACGTCATGAAATGTATGAAGATTATAAAGATTCACGTCAAGCTGCACCAAGCGATTTAGTTTCTCAAAAAGAACTTATACAAGAGTTTGCTGATAATATCGGGCTCATACAAGTACAAATGCAAGGTGTTGAAGCTGATGACCTTATGTATTCTATTGCTAAAGACCTAGAGCGAGAGCAGTGTCCTTCAGTTTTTGTAACTTCTGATAAAGATATGGGTCAGGCAGTTAGTGAGTATATCTCTATTTTAGACCCCTTTAAAGAGGCTTTTATAACTGTTGAAAGTTTACAAGAAAAGCTTGGCTTTGAGATAGCCAAGATACCATTTTATTATGCTCTTGTAGGTGATGCCGCCGATAGTATTCCTGGTGTTAAAGGTATAGGGCCTAAAGGTGCGCAACAATTAGTGCAGCAATTTAATTCTCTTGAGGATCTCTATGCTAGTATTAACGCAGTAAAATCTGTCCGCATTCAAGAACTGCTTATCAATGCTAAAGCAGAGGCTTTTTTAAGTGAGCAACTTTTTATACTACGTATATACGACACCGCATTAACAGCGCAAGGTTGTGTTTTTGAGCGCAATAACTGGCATAAAGCACGTTCTTTTTTTGAAAAGCTAGAATTTAAAACATTAGTAAAAGATATAGATAGTCAAAGCTTAGACAAGCTACAAACAGTAAGTTCTGTGCCAACGCTTCCCTTACATGGTAGGTACACCTTTATACTCGTAAACACAAAAGAGTTGCTTAACGAAGTGTGCAACCACATACGTACAGCTAAACACTGTGCACTTGACACAGAAAGTGACGGACTTAAACCATTACAAGCAAATTTAATTGGAATATCTGTCTGTGTACAAGAGGGAGTATCATATTATATTCCGTTTGGTCATATAACTGATGAGCTGCAACTTTCAAAAACATACGTGCTTGAGCAGCTTAAGCCATTATTTGAAGATGAACATATTGCAAAGTATTTGCATCATGCAAAATTTGATGCTCTGATGTTGTATCATGCTGGAATAGAACTTAAGGGCATTGTCTTTGATACCATGATTGCTGCAAGCTTAGTCGTTCCCGAAGGGCAGCGTATAGGTCTTAAATATCTTTCTGAGTATTATTTTCAAGAGCCCATGCTTTTTTGGAATGATGTTGTTAAAAAAAATAAATATAAAGACTTTTCTTATGTTCCCTTAGGCATCGCAACTGAGTATGCTGCAGCTGACGCTCATCAAACATATAAGCTTTATAACTTGTTTATGAAAGAAGTGCATGATCGCAAGCTAAAAGATTTATTGTTCCATTTAGAAATGCCTACTATGCAGGTGCTCTACGAGATGGAAAAAGAGGGTGTCTTTGTAGACGTTGCTGTTCTAGAGCAGATTAATACAGTCGTTACACACGATATTACGGTGCTACGCAATGCTATTACCGATTTGCTTGGTGAAAGTTTTGCTACACTTAATTTAAATTCACCAAAGCAACTTGAAGATCTGTTATTTAATTATCTTAAGCTTCCTGCGGTTAAAAAAACCACTCAAAAGACCGGATATTCAACTGATCAAGAAGTGCTTAAAGAACTTGCGCTCCTGCACCCTGTGCCTGGCCTTATTGCAAAATATCGTGAACTTTATAAAATTAAGAGCACCTATTTAGAAGGCTTGCGTGATGCTATTAATCCTCATACAGCAAAAGTGCATACAACTTTTAGTCAGACAGCAGTTACTACAGGTCGACTTTCAAGTTCAGAGCCAAATTTGCAGAATATTCCTGTTGATAAATTACATGTACGTGCTGCATTTAAGCCAAGTGAAAACTATCTGTTTTTATCAGCCGATTACTCACAAATAGAGCTTCGTGTTCTTGCTTATCTGTCTCAAGATACTACTTTACTATCTGCATTTACTACAGGCCAAGATATCCATACCCTGACTGCAGCAGGTCTTTTTGATGTACCGCTTGAGTCGGTAACGCATGAGCAACGCCAAACAGGTAAACGCATTAACTTTAGTATTCTTTATGGTTTAACTGCTCATGGGCTTTCTAAAGATCTTCACATTAGTCATAAAAAAGCAAAAGAATATATCGATCGCTATATGGCACAGTATCCAGGTGTAGTTGCATGGATGGAAAAAATTACAGAGTTTGCTCAAGAAAAAGGGTACGTAGAAACCCTCGGTGGTCGGCGCAGATACTTATCTGGTATTCGTGAGAAAAATAGACATCTCTATGATCTTGCTCGTCGTGCAGCTATTAATACCGTTGTACAAGGTACTGCAGCTGAGCTTATGAAAAAAGGTATGGTAAACTTACAAGCACACTTTGCTCAAGAGTCGCACAAAGCTAAAATACTTATTCAAATTCATGATGAGCTGCTTATTGAAGCGCACAAAGACTATCTTGATTCTATACTAAGTACTGTTGAAACTATTTTAAAAGAAGTAGTAAGTTGGAACGTGCCTCTTGGTGTTTCAACACGCATTGGAGCTGACTGGCAAGCTGTTACCAAGTAAAAAGCTTGTTAAGGTAATAAGTTAAAACATACTCTTTATTATCACAAATAAGCAAGTATTTGATAAAACTAATAATTTTATTGAAAATTATATAAATAATAGTATACTTAATAGTATCCAGTAGTTATTTTTAGTATTTTACTTTAAGAGTTATCATGAATATAAGAAAAAGCTTAGCGCTTATTATGGTATTGTTTGTTTGTTGTAAAAGTTATGCCATGAGTAAATCATTGCAAAATCAGACAGTTAAGCAATTGATTGTAAGTTTATATAAAACCAAGCAGTTACCAAGAAGCATCTATACCATATGTAAAGGTGCCAATGTGTATAATCTTACTGAGCAGTTACAATCGTTAGGCTATAAAGACAATACTTTGTTGTCATATATTGGTTTTGCTAAAACAGCTTGCCCGGAGTTAATAGAGCATTTAAAAAAGAGCCTAATACAAGCTTATAGTGCTGATACTATGACAGGTCAATCGTCACACTCTTGCGCAATTATACTCAAGGCCTATATATATAAACTGTTTGAGACAAAAGAAATTACCGAAAGTCAGTATAGATTGTTTTGTTTGGTCTCAATGGGTAACTTAGCTGAATATATGTTAGCAAAATATAACTGTTCTGCCAGACAACTGATTAATCTCTTTTTTTCTGAAAAGTTCTATTCTTCTAAAGATACTATGTTATCAGCGGTTATAAACAATTTACAAGGCATGAAAGTTATAGATTTTGTCTATAGCCTCATTATCTATATGCATGAGATTGGTGATCTTAACAGTCTTCCTCCGGTAGAGGTAATAAAAGAAATAGCTTCTAATGTAGAAAACTTTGATTATAATCCTACACTCTTAGCTAGTCTTATAGCCTTTAGAACTAATATAACTGCTGCAATACAACATTATAGAGTATGTCTTGATGATGTTAAAGAAAGTATACGCCGACATACACTGCAACTACAGCAAAATTTAAAAATTAAAGATGTTGATCATCTGTTACCTGAAGATGGTATGATGTTTATTCTAGAACTATAAAAGTAACTTATGATTAGGTGACAATGGGGACAATGGGGGTTGAAACCAGAAAAAAGGGGGAGTGAAAACTCCCCCTTTTTTATTACTCGGAGCGACTTGAATTTGTATAGCTGCTGCATAATTTGCAATTAGCAAAATGAGTAGCGGCAAGTACTAAAGCTGAAAGACCAACAAGAATATAAACACCATTCTTAAGCATTGGATATGCTCCAAGAAGTTGTTCTACTAAGTTGAAATCGAATGCTCCTACAAGGCCCCAGTTTAATGCGCCTATTATAGTTAAAGCAAGTGCAACTAAATGTACTATTTTTGTTGTATCGTTAACTGTTGATGCCATGGTAACTCCTTTTTAAGTGTTTTTAAGCTTGATTTATCTTATAAAGATAGTTACGCAATAGTCAACTTTTTTGTAAATTGACTAGTATTCTTTGAGCTTTGGTAAGTAATTGAGCTTGGTTTTTAAGACCCTTCCAAGGATCTTGTAGTGTTTCTAAGCGCTCTTGTATAGATTCTATAGTGTAACTTTGGGCTCTTAATGCTGGATTATTAAGCTCGTGCCAGAAAAGAGGCGTAGCCACTGGTGCATTTGGTTGAGCTCGTACACTATAAGGTGCCACTGAGGTAGCGCCATATTGGTTGCGTAGTGTATCAATAAATACGCGTTGCCCCCGTTTTTGTTTGCTAAATTCAACGGTAAGTTCTTGTGGCTGTTGTTTTACTAGTAACTGAGCACACTTATCAGCAAACTCTTTAACTTCTTTAAATTCATGTTTTCTGATAAGTGGCACTACCACATGCATGCCACGTGAACCTGTGGTCATGACAAAGCTTTTCAGTTCTAAGTGCTCAAGTAAGTGCTTAAGAGCAAGAGCTGCCTTTTTAACTAAAGAAAATTGGCTAGTATTAGCTGGATCTATATCAAATATCATACGGTCAGGATAAGAAAGTTTATCTATTTTGCTTAGCCACATATGCTCAGTAATACATGCCTGATTAGCTAAGTAAATAAGAGTTGCTTTGTTTTGACATAGAACGTACTCGTTAAAACCACCTTCTTTGGGTACTTGTGCTCTTTTAATCCATAAGGGAAAATAATCAGAAGCATCTTTTTGGTAGAATCCTGTGTTAGTAATGCCATCAGGAAAACGTTGCAACATAAGAGGTCTATCTTTAAGATAGGGTAGCATAGTTGCAGCTACAGCAGCATAATAATCAATTAACTGTTTTTTGGTTATGGCAGGTGGAAAAAGTATCTTGTCTGCGTTAGTAATCTCTACGCTTTGGTTTGAGAAAAAAAGCTTATACGTATTCATATTTTTTCTAGCTTGTTGTTGGAGGTTACTTTTTTTGCTTTTCAAGATCTTTAATAGTTGTATTGCTGAGCACCGACTCAGGAGCTTGTGTAGTAATAGTAGACTTATCTTGAGCTTGCTCGTAGCGCATTTTAACTAAAAGCCAGCTACCTTGAGCATATAAATGTGTTTTTATAAGTGCAAAGCCACCCTTTAATTTTTTACCGTGTAATTGTATGGTAATTTCACCACGGTTAAGGCTTTCTTGCATAGTTACATCTGTTTTTAAATTGGTATACGTACCGGTGTCCCATACGATAACAGCACCTGCACCATAATTGCCTTCGGGGATAAAACCTTCAAAGCCTGCATAATCAAGCGGATGATCTTCGGTTCTTATTGCTAAACGTTTAATTTTTGGGTCAATCGATGGGCCCTTGGGTACTGCCCATGAGACTAAAACACCGTTGATTTGCAGTCTAAAATCGTAGTGCATAGAACGTGCATCATGCTGTTGGACGACAAATATATTTTTTGTATTTTTATTATGCGATTGCTTCCCTGTAGGCTCAGGTGTAGATTCAAAATTTCGTTTAGTTTTGTAGAGTGTCAAGTTTTTTTTTGGTGAACTCATAATTTTCCTTTACAGAGTATTGCTCTTGCTTATGCTACTTATTACACTTATTTAGTAGCAATAATTATTAATTTTTATGTGAGAATATACAATGACCAGATTTTTTTGTGTAGCGTTTATACTATTGCCTGTTTTTTCTAATTTTTGCTGTTTGATCTCTTTAGATATTTTTAAAAGCTCAACAGGTAGCTATGTATACTTGTACACTGAAGATAGGTATGCGCTTAATGCTACAGAAAAATTTATGCAGCTTGAGTTGTTTCAAGCTCTTTTAGAGAGAGAGCACCATGAAAAATGTACACTAGTTTTACAAGGTGATAGCTTTTCAAGGCAGTTAGAAGATGGTTTAGATAAGAATGTTTTTTCTCAATTAGTTATACAAGATCCAGATTTTATAAAAGAATATTTTGAACCGTTAAAAGCATTTAGAAATCATACATTTAAAGATATTTTCACACAACTTAAGCAGCATCTATCATTGCTGCAGGGTGTATGGCAAGTTTCTGATATATGTATGCAAGATATCCTACAACAAATAAAAACGCTTAAGCTTGTATTGAAACAATATAATCTTGATACAACAACTGAGTTAGATCAAGCAAATCAGTATTTTGCTACCTGTACTTCGTATAGTGATAGTAACAGCGATTTTTTTGCTAATCCCCTCCAGGAGTTGCGTGATAGCTTTTTAACTTTGTGGTTATTTGGCAAGATTACTTTTCAGCCGGCTGAAAAATTAATTGTTATCACTACTGTCAAACAAAGTAGTGCTCTAAAGCAACTATTGCTCGAAGGTCACTATACTCTTGTTGATCATTATGGTAGTCAGCATGTTCATCAGCCTTTACCGCTAAAATATATAAAATGTATAAAGAAAAAAAACAGCAAAAAGCATCATACGTCTGATTGTGTACTCATGTAGGTATGGTCTACCTTTTGCTCTTGGGTAAAGTTGAGCTTAAACTATTAAATAAAATATAATTACATCAAAACTAAGGTCATATATGTATAAAGTAAGTTGGTTGGTACTGGTATCTTTAAGCATACAGTATGCTCAAGCTATTTTAGTGAAAGTTGATGTTCTTAAGAGTCCAAGAAACCAGCTTGTCTATTTATACTCAGATTTTCATGATTTTAGTAACCCAGAACTCTTATATAGTCAACTTCAAAATTTTGTCCAAGCTTTAGCAACTCACGAACAAGAATCAAGTGATACGCTTGTTGTGTTAGTTGAAAAAATAGCGTTGCTTTTAAAAAGACGCCTTAAAGATCCTTGCATAACTAATAGACTTGAAGAAGAAATCCAAGAAAAAAACTTGAGTAATACACTTTATGAAGATATAGAAGTTCGTAATGTGCTCATGCTTGCTTACTTACTTTTCAACCCACAGGTTACTTATACAGGAACTCATGAAACCATTGAAACGTATACTTTTAGAGCTTTATTTGAAGAAATAGAGCTGTATACAAACAAATGCACACCCTTGGGACTTAAACATGCAAGGGATATGGGTCTAATAAACTACTACATTGAGTTGCTCTCTGAGCTTATTGAGCAAAATAATTTTAATCTTGATTGCTCTTTGCTGAAAACAGCTCAAGAATTACAACTGGCGGGAAAGAAAAGTATAGTAGCTGAATTGTATAAGTTAATAACAGATATTGGTGTCTGTTTTTTTGATATCATGCTGTATGAAAAAATTCAAAATCATCCTGAAGATAAAATAGTAGTAGTTGCCGGTAGTGGCCATGTGCTTATGGTTAAACAAAAGTTACTGAGAGATAACTATATTTTAGTATATCAGGGTGGGTCTGAAAATCATCTAGATGCAGCACCAGAGCCTTTAGATTTGGGCCCTGGTGAATTTAGAGAAAAAAAGATTATTAAAAAGACAGAATGTCTTATTGTATAGTGCCACCTTTATATCCAGGTACAGGTTCAAAGTCACCTATAGTGGTTGAAACAGGTTGATTTTGCCCATTACCAGCTTGGCCATAGCGTTGACCTGCATCAGTAAAACTTGTTTTATAAATATAAGTACTTACTGGGCTATAGGCCGTTTTTGTTATGTCAGCCACTACTGTGTAAGTATCTTTTCTATCTAGGTTTGCTTGTGCTTCTTCTAGAGGTACAGTGTTACTGTAACCAAAGAAACCAATGCTGCCACCTAAATACAGTGCTTCACGTTTTAGTAAATCTTTTATAATCAAAGATTCATGAGCTGGAATAGAATAATCAAAATTTTTACCAAATAAACTATCTTTAATGATAGTTCCTGGTTGAATTGCAAGTACTACTGCTGCCAGTGTTCCAGCAAAACCTTGTGCTTGGCGAATTGTTCTTATACCATCATAACTTTTAAGTCTTACAGGAAGAGCCTTATTAGTATTGTTAATAAGTTGAACATCAATAGGTTTTAAAAAGCTTGTGGTTCCTAAAACGAGAGACATAATAAATAACTGTTTTTTCATACTTTCCCCTTAAAATAATAATTTTAAACATGCAGAGATACTTTAATCTTAGCTTATATTATTTATTTTATAATTGTCAATAATTAATAAAATGAGGTGATATGTTTAAGCATGTTAAAATCTGGTATACTAAAGTGAAAATTTTAGTTACCTTAAGGAGCGATTATGCAATTAACAGAACAAACAGATCTTTTTGTACCAGACAATACTCACTCTTTAGGGCAGAAATTCGATCCTCTTAATGACTCTATAAGTTCGGTAGAGTTAATACGTGTATCGGGATCTGATGTTGATATTGTAAATGCGGCTCGTGTTTCTTATGGTAAATCTACTACAGCTTTGTCTGATCGTGATAAAGCACTTATACAGTATCTTATGGATCATGATCATACAAGCCCTTTTGAGCATAATCAGCTTTCTTTTAGAATTAAGGCGCCTATTTTTGTAGTACGTCAATGGATGCGCCATCGTATGAACTCGTATAATGAAATAAGCTATCGTTATGTAAAAGCACCACTTGAGTTTTATATACCAGAGTATTGGCGCAATCAAGACACTAAAAACAAACAAGGATCCGTAGGCTCTTTTAAAGATGAGCACTTTACACAAATATATAAAGAATCTATTGATGCTGCTATAAAAGCGTATGAGCAACTACTTGCTCATGGTGTTTGTAGAGAGCAAGCGCGTGGCGTACTACCCGTAAGCACGTATACTGAATTTATTTTTACGTGTAACTTGCATTCACTTATGCATTTTATAAAACTTCGTTTACATCCCGGAGCACAAAATGAAATTAGAGCATATGCTCAAAATATGCTTGATTTAGCTTTAGATCACTTTCCTATGGCTCTTACAGCTTGGAAAAATAAATATAGCAAACAATCTGAGTAACACAGGTCCAGTTTGCTTTAAAGCTTTATATTGCCAACGGTCTTTTAACTTAGGTACTATGGTAGAAGGTCACCCTTTACCATTATGTTAATTACAGGAGTTAAAAATTATGAAACTACTCAACACAATTATTTTAAGCATAGTACTTGTTGGCATGATGCCCACAGCAAAAGCTGACTGGTTAAAGTTTAATAGAAAAAATGTTATAAAGGTAAGTAAAATAACGGGTGCCTCTGTTATATTTACTTGTGCTGCTTTACGTAGTATACATTCAGGGTTACTAATCTGGGGTCTATCAAGTGGTAAAGTTGAGCCTGATAAGCGCTATAAGATTCATGCAGGAGCCAAGTTCTTTGCTATCAATGATGCCGTTTTTAATGCAGCTTTAGCAGCATATATTGCTTATCAAACTGTTGCTTACGTATGGCCTAAAAGTGTAGATGATGATACTCAGACTACTCAAGATACAAGTGATTCTTCAGATAAAAAAGAATAACATTTTTAATTTAATTTTATAATTTCAATTGCCAGGCAATTTGCAGTTAGCAGCGCCAATAGATGCCTCTTTATTTCTAGCATGTATGTATTGTGCAAGCTTTACTGATCTTTTTCCTAGGGCGAGTTTAATGCTCGCCTTTTTTGTTGTTGTAAGATGAGTAGCTTTGACTTTTTTATCGATGTAAGTGATACTTAGAGTAAAGGGTAAGCTTTAGATTCAAATAGACTTTCTAGGTATGTATCAAAAACAACTCTATAAAATAAATTTAAGCGATATGCTTAGTGCAAGAGCGTTTGGGCGAGATTGCTCAAATGTTCTATTTCTGTTAGACTACTAAGTAATAAGTAACGGACTCTTCTAAAGAAACTCAATTTCCCTGATTATAACCACTATTTCGAGATCTTTAGGTAGAACGTTGTATTAAAAAACAATTGGTGTAAAAATATTTTATATTTATTAGAACGAAGGAATTACTATGGCAACGAGTAAGACCGGCGGTTCGACGTCGAACGGCCGGGATAGTATAAGCAAACGTTTAGGTGTTAAATTATTTGATGGGCAAACTGTTACAGGTGGTGAAATTATCGTACGCCAACGTGGTACACGTATTCATCCTGGTAATAACGTAGGTCTTGGTACAGATTATACAATCTTTGCTACAGCACCTGGTCTTATCAAGTTTCATTTTGGTCCTAAAGGACGTAAATATGTTTCAGTGCTTTCTGTTTAAGCATATGAAAAATTAAGCCTGTGTACTCTCTTAAAGTCACAGGTTTACGGTTCTCCCAAAGAAGCAACAAGTAAAAACATTCCCGTGCCTATTAGTAGTAAGGCGGAGAGAGTATTATGATAGATTTTCTGAAGTTCCGTCCATTTTCTGCAGCATTATCAGTGTTGATATTTGCAACATTTATTGGTACCTATCTTTATAAATATAACACTAACCCTAATCATCAAACTTTTAATTACAGTGTCGACTTTGTTGGCGGTATTCAATTGCTTTTAAAGTTTGACCGTCCGGTTACTGGTGAGCAGTTGGTGCATATTTTAGATACTAAAGGATGGCCTGGTACGGTAACTCGTCAATTTTCCTCTACAGAACATTTAATTCGTGTAAAAAACGAAGCAAGTAAATCTCAAGACGTTACTATAGAAGCTGAAAAGATTCGTACGGCGTTAGAAGTAGGTTTAGGTAGCAATAAAGTTATCGTTAAACAAACCGATAGTGTTGGAAGCGGCATGGGATCGGCATTGCGTGCAAAATCGCTGTATGCTCTTCTTTTGAGTCTTGTATTGATGCTCTTATATATAGCATTACGATTCTGGTCTTTTTCATATGCTATGGGCGCTATAGTGTCATTATTTCATGATGCTTTAGTTGTTTTAACTATATTTTTATTGTTTGATAAAGAGATATCTATTAACGTTGTTGGTGCTATTTTAGTAGTACTTGGCTATTCTATTAACGATACTATTGTAATCTTTTCTAGAATTAGAGAAAACGTACAACGTATGCCAGGAACACCTATAGCTCAGGTAGTTAACTTAAGTATAAATGAGACATTAAGTAGAACATTACTTACCACCTTTGCTACAACGCTTGTAGTTGTTGCTTTGTTGGTTTTTGGTGGTGAAACATTACGTGATCTTTCTTTAGCATTGCTTATTGGTATTGTTTTTGGTATTTATTCTACAATTTTTATTGCATGTCCTGTGATGTTAATGTTATATAAAGATAACAAAGCAGTATAACATCGCGTCAATAACATATATATTAGTAAAATTTATAAGTACTTTATAAAGGCTGTTAAAAGCTTTCATAAAGTACTTGTCTACACATTTTTTTTCATACTACAGGAGATTTATGCATGAGAGAACAAGATTTGCGTGAGTTAGGGCTTGCTGACTTGCAAACTCAGGCTCGCAGACTGGGCGTTGTAGGTTCTACCCTTATGTCCAAAGACAATTTAATTAAAAACATACTTGAGTTAGAAGCTAATCCAGATAAAGAGCTTGAAGTAGAAGGGTTACTTGAAAAGTTACCTGATGGCTTTGGTTTTTTAAGATCTTCTCGTTTTGATTATGTTTCAGGACCAGACGATATTTATGTGTCTCCTTCTCAAATTAGACGTTTTAATTTACGTACTGGTGATACTATATCCGGAGTAATAAGAAAGCCTAAAGATGGCGAAAAATATTTTGCTTTACTTAAAATTAATAAAGTAAACTTTCAAGATCCTGCTACTTCTGGTGACCGTCTGTTTTTTGATAGACTTTCTCCGTTGCATCCTCATAAAAAGTTTAATTTGGAATATGATCCTTCGTTTATATCTACCAGAATAATGGATCTCTTTACACCGCTTGGTAAAGGGCAGCGTGGCCTTATAGTAGCACCACCTAAAGCCGGTAAAACTATACTTCTTAAAGAAATAGCACAAACGCTTGTAGGTAACCATCCAGAAGTATATTTGATTGTATTATTGATTGATGAGCGTCCTGAAGAAGTTGCCGATATGCGCCGTACTATTAAAGGTGCTAACGCAGAGGTAATTAGTTCTACTTTTGATGAGCCAGCTGAACGACACGTGCAAGTGGCGGAGCTCGTGCTTGAAAAAGCTAAGCGGCTTGTAGAAGTGGGTAATGACGTTGTTGTCTTGCTTGACTCTATCACCAGATTGTCACGTGCCTATAATACTACAGCTCCAGCTTCAGGTAAAATTTTAACCGGTGGTATAGATGCTAATGCTCTACAACGTCCAAAAAGATTTTTTGGTGCTGCTCGCAATACCGAAGAAGGTGGCTCGCTTACTATTATAGCGTCATCGCTCATAGAAACTGGATCTCGTATGGACGAAGTTATCTATGAGGAGTTTAAAGGTACAGGAAATATGGAAATGCATATGAGCCGTAAACTATCTAACCGTAGAACGTTCCCTGCATTTGATCTGTTGCTTTCTGGTACACGCCGTGAAGAATTATTGTTAAGCGAATCTGAACTTAATAAAGTATGGGTACTAAGAAAATTCTTAGCCACTATGAATACTGTAGAAGGTATGGAATTTCTTATTGAGAAAATTAAGAAATTTAAGACAAATGAAGAGTTTCTTGAGTCTATGCACAAAAAGAATGGTGCTGGATCTTAATTTCTATCTATATCCCTTGAGCTGCAACGCTATTGGGACAAAGTATGTGCCCAATAGCGTTTGTTGACTCTCTTAACTCAACAATAGTTTTAAAGCTTTAGTAAAGACAACCAAAGCTGCAATAATGATAAATGCAATAACTAATTGATAAGTTATATCAAGTCCCCACTGAGTACGAGCTAATTGGCCTAAAGTTGCCAAAGAGACTACAAGTAATACTGTTCCTAATGCGTACCTGCTAAGTGTATCCATGATAACCTCTTTTTTAATTTTAAATAGTTTGCTTGTTTAAGGCTAACATAGTCTTAGTATCAGGACAACAGCTCTTTTTTTACTCGTGCAGGCTGTGTATAAAAGTACTGATAGAGATTAGCTAATACGAGTGCTTCAGCTACTATTAAAATAGAATTAAGATAGAGCATAACTAAAATAGTTACTGTGCTTAATCGCTCTGGTGCCAAAAAACCAAAGGTTGGTGTTATGTCTTGCCCATAATGGTAATAAAAAAGAGAAGTAAGTAGTACAAAACCAACATCAAAAAACAAATCTGCTCCTAAAATATTACCAAGACGCTGTTTAAAAGCAGAAAACGTTTTGCGTAATAACATCAAAAAAGACTGGGACTGGAACATTAAGATAGGTATAAAAAGTGAACTACTTAATTGCCAACTCAAATAAAGAAATTGTCCTACTATACCCCCTACATCAGAAATCAGTAATACAAAGCATTGGATAAAAGTCCACATAAGTAATTGGGGTACTTTTTGGAATGCTTTTTTAAAACTGTGTATAAGTGTTGATCCACTAAAAAGAGTATAATAGGTAGCTGCTGCAGAAGAGAAAAGCACAACAAAAACTTCAATAAAAAACAAGAGTGTATCTAAACTGCTAGCTGCTAATTCTTGGTTTGGTAGCCGCTTTGAAAGTGATATATGTTCTGAAAGAATATCAAAAAAACCTCTTCCCATAATAGGCTCAACAAGTAGCGCTGAAACAGAAATATCAGGATCAATGCGACTTGTAATATATAAGCGAACAAATTGTGTTGCTGTTATCAAAGCACAAAATAAAAAATATTTTTGATGACTAAAAATAATAGCTTTAAAGGTACCTTGTAGAATATGCCAGCCCACACGAACTCGTTTAAAAAATCGCATGCCATTACGAGCTTGGCTTAATAATCTTAACATGCTCTTTCCCTTATTTTTCTCGGCCAATAAGGTAACCGATAGGTTTTAAACTTTCATAGTTATCACAAATAACTTTAACGATGCCTAATAAGGGCATAAAAAGAATAAGTCCCGGAACTCCCCAAATTAAACCACCCGCAACTACCGCAGTTAGTGAAGCTAAAGCATTAGTATGCAGCTGCGATCCAACAATAGAGGGCCTTAAGATATTACCTTCTAAAAATTGATTAAAGCTAAAACATGCTGCTACTAGAATAAAACTGCTTAAAGAATCATCTGTTACTAGAGCAGTAATTGCTGGTAGCGCAAAGCTAATAAGTATACCAATATAGGGCACACAATTTAAAAGGCCAGCAAGCACAGCCCATAAAAACGCATAGGGTATGCCAATAAAAAAGAGCTCAATAAAAGTAATACAGGTTAATATAAGAGCAACAACGGTCATGCCCCATAAGTAGCGTGCAGTTACATGCTCTGCTTGTACAAGTATAGTTTCAAGCCGAGCGTGATGAGATGGTTGTGTGCTATATAAAAGAAACTTATACAGGTGACTTTTATAATAAACAAATAAAAATAGATACACAAAAATAAGGAAAAAGCTCATTAAGCCACCAGTAGTACTACTTATCATTTGAATAACAATATTGCCGCTTGATTCAATAAAAGACTTGGCACGTGCTTTAATATACTCTGTTTGCCCTGTAGGAGAAATTGCTAGTTTACTTTCTATTATATGTTGTATTTGATCAAGCTTTTTTTCCAATTTTACGCGTAATTGATTTTTAGGGCTACTAAAACTTATAATTTGGTGTGCTATACTTGCACCCAGAGCAATAAAAGCAAAGCTTATAGTTAGTACTGCTATACAACTGACTATGGTTTTACTAAAGCCTTTATGCTCAAGAAATTGATTGAGTGGCTGCGTAAATAAAGCAAACAGTGCCCCAAAAGCAAGAGGAATTAAAAAAGAGCTCGCATATACCAAAATTATAGTCCCTAAAGTGCCCAATAACAGGAGCAATGTGCTTTTATAAAGTAAGTTTACGTTAACCACCCATTTTCTCCTCTTATATGTTTAAGTAGTTTAAGCCTAGTGTAAACTGTTTAAGTAAAACAAGAGATGGGCATCCAAGAATTAATAAATATCAAGAGTAAAATCATCAAATTTATTTTGTTGCGCTTTATAATGGCCGACAAAAGCTATCATAGCAGCATTATCCGTGCAGTACTGCCGTGCTGGTACAAAAAATTCTTTAGAGCGCTTTTGGCAAAATGCATCTAGACGACTACCAATATACTTGTTAGCAGCTACGCCACCTACAAATGCAACAGCTTTAATGTCTGGATAATGTTTAAATGCTAAAGCCAATTTTTGCTCAAATATATCTGCTACACATACAAGCAGCGAGCTTGCAACTTGTTGTTTAAACTCAAGATCGTCAGGCTTTAAAAACTTTTTTGCCGCTAAATCATACGCATCTCGTTTAACAAGGTCATACAAAACTGCTGTTTTAAGCCCAGAAAAACTAAAATCAAGTGTGTGCGGCATGGGGCGTGGATAGTTAAAAAAATCCTGAAATCCTGCTTGAGCTGCAAGTTGCTCAATAAGGGGGCCCCCTGGATAGGGTAAATTGATCAATTTAGCTATCTTGTCAAAAGCTTCACCAGCAGCATCATCAAGTGTTTGGCCAATAGTAGTATAATCACCAAAGCCATGCACAATATATAAAGCTGTATGACCACCTGAAGCTGTTATGCATAAAAAGGGAAAAGGTATTGTGTGCTCTATGCATGCTGAAAAAGCGTGTCCTTCTAAATGGTTTACACCAATAAGTTTTTTGTTGCTGCTCCAAGCAAGTGCTTTAGCAAAGCATACACCTATTAACAATGATCCAGGCAAACCAGGTTTATTGGTTACTGCTATAATATCAATATTTTCAAGTGTAGTATGAGCAGCATTAAGAGCGTCTTGTACTATAACACTCATTTTTTCCATATGGGAGCGTGAAGCTATCTCGGGTACGACGCCACCATACTGTTGATGCAGCTCTATTTGGGAATAAAGCTTGTTTGACAGTACGCCTTCTTGTGTTGTATATACTGAGGCTGCGGTTTCATCACATGAGCTTTCGATAGCTAAAACAGTTATATTTTTCATCCACCAGTTCTCATTGACAGAACAACAGAACCTTGTTGCAGTATGGCTTCTTTAACCGGACGATGGACAGACTTAGAATCAAAAGCAGCCAGCAAGCTATCAGTTGATTGTGCTGTTAACTGCTGTGCTGTAATCGTAGGCTTTATTATAATAGAGGGTAGTAAAACGCTGGATTCATCAGTATCGGCTGATTCGTCACTTTTTTTTAAAGAATCAATGTGATCAGGATTCATAAGCAAAATAAGTGCTTCTGCTGGTAATCGTAAAGGAAGAGTCTTTTCAAGCTCTAGTTCAATAGACCACTTTTTATCATCAGTATGACGAATATGAAAGAGCTTGCAAGGTTTGTTTGGTATGCGTTCTAAGTATTTAACGTTCTTACCTTCAGCTATCTGCTGTACTTCTTGCGTTATAACAAGAGGAAAATAGGTACGTATTTGATCTTCTGGTAATACACAATAATTAGAATTAAACTTTAGACTATATCCTTTATAGTAGCCACAAATAGTAGGAATATTTTTAACTGTTGCAGGAAATACTACACGAGTAATATAGACAGGTGCTGTTTTAGCCGCATAGCCTAACACCATTTCTGCGTGCATGTTAAAATTAAAAATGCTTGTCAGTAGGGTAAAAATAAAGGTTAATGGGTAAAGAGAGCGGTTCATAGATACCTCTTTTGTAATAATTCTTTAAATGGATACATTATATTCTCTATACTACACTTTAGGGTACCCTAAAAGTGACGGTTTTGAAAGTCTTACTTATATTAAGCAGGAAAAAAGATGAAAAACTTTATAAAAAGAATGCTGGATAAACTTATTTTTGCTGAAGGTTCTCCTCATACATTAGCGCTATCGTTTTGTTTGGGTGTTTTTATTGCCTTATCTCCTACTATACCGCTTCAAACGCCATTACTTATACTAATAAGTAGATTGCTTGTGTTAAATACAACTGTTGCTGTAACGGTGTTATATATTATTAATAATCCTATTACTATGGTACCCTTTTACGTTCTTGATTACCGTGTTGGTAGTTGGATACTCAAAAAGCTCTCAATAGATGCAGTGGGTTCTAATCCTGAGTGGATGGAAAAATTTTCTCATTTCATCTCGCGCTTTATTGATATTAAAAAATATTTAGGCTCAGAGATACTTTCTTTTTGGCCCTTGCTTATTGGGGGTTTTGTGGTGCCCTTGCTTGTAAGCGCATTTGTGTATCCTGTTATTAAATTAGTATTTGCTCGTTTGCTTTCAAAGCGAGTAGCGGCAGACTAAGAGCAGGCTCTTCAAACTCTTTAGTTGTGGTATACTACTATAAAACAGATTAGCTAGTTATATAAAATTTAAAAGTATAGTTATGAAAATCATTACACAAAATAAAAAAGCATTCCATGATTATGCTGTTTTAGAACATATCGAAACAGGCATCGTGTTGACAGGTAATGAAGTAAAATCTCTTAGAGCTGGTCATATCAATATAACAGGATCGTATGCCTACGTGCATCAAGGTGAACTGATGTTGCTTAATTGCAGCATTACACCTTATGCTTATTCTTATTTAAAGGGCAAAGATGAGCCTGATCGTAGTCGTAAGTTGCTTGTTCATAAACGTGAGCTTACTCGTATTATTGGTGATATCTCTAAAAAGGGTATTACGCTTATACCGTTAAAATTATATTTTAACGAAAAAGGCAAAGTAAAAGTTGATTTAGGCCTGTGTAAGCATAAAAAAGCTCATGCTCAAAAACAAGAAATAAAAGAAAAAGATATTGCTCGTGAAACACGCCGCGAGCTACGTGGCAAATTTAATTATTGATAGTAACAATGACCTGAGTTAGTGTATGCTCAAAAAAAGAGATAAAAAAGAAGAAGAGTGCTTGTTAAAAACAATATGTTTAACAAGCACTCGGTAACGTTACTTGTCTTTCAAGAGGCTAAAATCATTCCCATGAAAATTAACGTTTTTTGATGTATCAAGTTTAAAAATGGTACAGTCATAAATAGCTTTGTTTTTACCGTAAGAATTGTCAAAAAGATGGACTTTTTTACCAAGCATAAAAGCAGCAATGCCAACATGGAGTCTGTCAGTCCACACTTCTTCTGCTTGTGCTATAGGTTGAAGAAAGGCTCTAACTGTTTTCATATTAGTAGCTAAAGAAGTTGAAGCGTCAATTGAGCCATAGCTTGATAGGTCCTTATTGGAGGCAGGTAATTTTATATTAGTACGGGCACTATTTACTTCTATGTCGCTGCGAAAAGCATACAAGACTTTATTAGTTGGTTGGACATTTTTATACCTAGTTAAATCTGAATAAAAAGCTAAATCTTTTGAAAATAAAATATTTTTAGGAAAGGGAACTAACTTTTTACAATGTTTATACGAGCTTATATCTCGACAAAATAAAATAACATTAGATGGTAGTTTTTTTAAAAGCTTCTCGTTACCTCTAATTGTTTGAGGAAGAATAATTAAAGTTTTAACTTTTGGAGCATATTTTTCAACAAAAGAACTTCCCCAGCTATAATAAGGAACCAAACAGCCTCCGCCTGAATACATAACAATGTCAGCGCTCATTATTGCTTGATGATTATCAGAAGCTATAACAGGGAGCCCGATAGACTTAAACAAGCATTTAGTGCCATACCAAATTAAAGCATCTCCTGCATTGCCAGAATTTCCTACAAAAACAACTTTTTTATTTAAGGTTTCCTTTTTTAGATATAGACCTATATTTACTTCTTGTATTTGTTCAGCAATAGTATTTGTATAAACGATATTTGTTAATAATATACAGGTAGCAATAGTTGTAAGTCTCGAGCTATTCATAAATTCACCTTTTTTTATAAGTCTCTAAATGTTAATAACACTTTTAGTTTCCACTAATTCTATAGTGTGCTTATTTGTAAAGCAATACTATTTTTTTTACATAGATATAAAGCTAGATTTCTATTACCGTTTCTTCCGTAGTTAGATACGAAGGGGTAAAGTTTGATATAGTTAAACAAAGCGTTTACATCATAGTTTTTATCAAATTTCCTAGCAAATAAGCATCCTGTGCGTTTAGCTTTTATAATTAGACTTAGATCTTTTTGATTATTAAAATTACTAAAAGTATAGGGATGAGGCCCTCCATTACTCCAATCAACGAATGTTCTATTTTTTTTAACAACTTCTTTTAATAAGTTATGAGCTGCCAGAAATGTTCCTGCATAATGCTCGTTATCACACGAAGAACGATCTGTTAGGGCAATATAGTAAGTATCTTTTGCCATTAATTCAGTATGCTTTCTATTGAGTATAATCCACTGGCTGTGTTTCATTTGTAATTTTAGAGGTATTCCTTTTAGTTGGCGTGTACGGTCAGGATTAGAACCATTGATTGCATGTGGATTAGGAAAATAGTTAAATTCACTTTTATTATGCCTCATAATAGCTTTATAAGTGTCTTCGAAGGAACATAGAGGAAGAGTCGATTCAGATAAAAAAACAAATTTCGAGTTTGCCGGATCTTTTAAAGCATGTTTAATAAGCTCTATTTGAGCTCTCATTGTATTGCTCCACGTAGTTGGCTTTTTACTAGGTAATTCATATTGTTTAAAGGGAGAAGTATCAGGCAAGCTATGTTTAGAATGAATATAAATAGAAGAGTAGGACTCTTTTCCTTTAAAATAATTTTCCCAGATATTTTCATGATATAGAGTTGATATAGTAAGGAACAAAAATGCTATTTTTATGATTTTCTCATTATAAAATTTGCTTATTAACTTTTATATTTAATATAAAGTAAAAATAATAAGTAGGTATAACTCAACTTTAAGATACTACGAGTGCAAATTACAAGGGATATCTAAAATAGCTATAAAATTATGGATACTTAAAAATAGTATTGAAAGACTATTGTTGTTTTATTTAAGATTGATAACGTGTTTAGAATATAGAGATAAAATGTATTGTTAAAAACGTATTGAAAGGGCACTTTGGTGAGGCATTATTTTTTTAAGTGTTTTTTTTATACACTTTTGACAATTTTATATGGCAGCTTGCATGCAGGCCAAAAGTCTATAACAATATTTGAAGGAAATGAAAATCCAAAAAAAAAGGTTATCAATGTTAATACTAGCCAAGTTTATCATACATCTTTACATTTTTTACTTACAACAATAGGCAGGCAATCTATTTTTAGAATGATCAAAAGCCTAGAAAATCAAGTAAAACCACAGGACTTTCTTACTATAGTGTTTGATAGCAAAGACAGAGACTCTGTTTTCGAGGCGGTAAAAACTAAGGTAACTGAGTTGCCTTGTAAAGTAAACGTCATGTGGGAAGAAAAAAACTTAGGGTATTGGGGCCATGCAATCAGAAATAAGCATAACAATTTACCTGGTGACTTTATACTTCATTGTGATGATGATGACATCTATCTACCAGGTAGCTTAGATACTATACGAGCTGTATGTCAAAATAAAAATAAGTTATATGTTTTCCGTTTTCGCATGTTAGGGTCTAATGTCTGGAATGAGCCTAGAATAGCTATGTCAAATATAGGTACACCTTGTGGTGTTATTCCTAGTGCATATAACTTGTTATCTACATGGGAACCTGTTGTAGGTGGAGATTGTATGTTTTATGAAAACTTAGCCAAAGCCATTGGTGATAATAAATTAGTATTTGTAGATTATTTAATTTACTTTGTTAAAAACTCTGGCCATGGTAGAGCAAATTTGATTAACCAATTGCAAGTATGAATTTACTAGTAAAGTTTATAAAAGAGAAAAGTCTTGCAGTTTTAACTGCAAGACTTTTCTCTTTTATAAAGCAACTATATCTTATAGTTTAATATAATTAAATAAAGCAGTTGAGTTATAGCTTTTATCAAATTTTCTAGCAAATAAGCATCCTGCACGTTTAGCTTTTACAATAAGACTTAGGTCTTTTTGATTATAAAAATTACTAAAAGTATAAGGATGTGATTCAGAGCCTCTGTCCCAATCTACAAACGTTCTATCTTTTTTGACAACTTCTTTTAATAAATTATGAGCGGCCAGAAATGTTCCAGCATAATGTTCATTATCACAGCTATAACGATCTGTTATGGTGACATAGTAATTATCTTTTGCTATTAATTCAGCATGCTTTCTGTTGAGTATTATCCATTGGGAGTGTTTCATTTGCAAATTTTTAGGTATTTCCTTTAGGCTTCGAGCAGGATTAAAAGCAGAACCATTGATTGCATGTGGATTAGGAAAATAGTTAAATTCACTTTTATCATGCCTCATAATAGTTTTATAAGTGTCTTCGAAGGAGCATAGAGGAAGAGTCGATTCAGATAAAAAAACAAATTTCGAGTTTGCCGGATCTTTTAAAGCATGTTTAATAAGCTCTATTTGAGCTCTCATAGTATTGCTCCACGTAGTTGGTTTTTTACTAGATAATTCATATTGTTTAAAGGCAGAAGAATTAGGTAAACTATTTTTAGAATGAATATAAATAGAACAGTGAGACTCTTTTCCCCTAAAATAATTTTGCCAAATATTTTCATGGTACATAGTTGCTATAGTAAGAAACAAAAATGCTATTTTCATAATTTCCTTTTTATGTTTACTGTAAATATAGATAATAAGTACTGCTAGCTAAATTTTAAAATTCTACTAATGGTAATTGCAAGGTATCTTATAAAAATCATACATGTTCTAAGCGCTTTAAGAATAATGTTGAAAAATTAGTTGCTTTTTATTTAAGATTGACAATGCGTTTAAAGTACACGGACAAAAATGTATTGGAAGGGACATAATGGTAAAGCGCTATTTTTTTAAGTATTTTTTTTACTCACTTTTAACAATCTTGTATAGTGGATTATATGCAAGTCAAAAGTCTATAACAATATTTGAGGGTAATGAAAATCCCACAAAAAAGGTTATCAGTATTAATTCAAAAAATACTTATCCTACTTCTTTGCACTTTTTACTAACGACAATCGGTAGGCAATCTATTTTTAGAATGATCAAAAGCTTAGAAAAACAGCTAAAACCCCAGGACTTTCTTACGATAGTTTTTGATAATAAAGATAAAGAATCTGTTTTTGAAGGTGTAAAACTTAAATTAGCTCAATTACCGTGTAATGCCGAAGTAATTTGGGAAGAAAAGAATTTAGGATATTGGGGCCATGCAATTAGAAATAAGTATAAGAGATTGCCAGGTGACTTTATACTTCATTGCGATGATGACGATATGTATCTACCGGGTAGCTTAGATACTATAAGGGCTGTATGCCAAGATAAAAGTAAATTATATTTTTTTCGTCTTAGATCTGCAGGATCAAGTATATGGAGAGATCCTCATGTTCGAATAGGTAACATGGGAACGCCTTGTGGTGTAATTCCTAGGGCCTATAACTCTTTATCTCGTTGGGGATACTTTTATGGGGGTGATGGAGCATTTTATATGAAATTAGTTAGAAAGATTGGTAATCACAATGTAATATTTGTTGATTCCTTAATCTATTTTGTTAAAGGTGCTGGTAATGGTAGAAAATACCTTATTTAAGAAACATTATTTATAACTTCTTGTATTTTAAGGCCCTAAATTTTAGGGCCTTAAAATTTACTCAAATGATAAAGCCAGCTTAATAACTATCTGATTGAGTTGTACAAGGTACTGATTCAACTTCTATAGTGGTATGGCGAATGTCAAAGTTGGTCTCTAAGCCAAATTTTATAGCTGCCAGTTGAGTTTTAATATGAGCTAAGTTTGTGTTAACAATTACCAGGTGACAAGTAAGCACGGTTTCACGTGATGAGAGTGCCCATACATGCAGGTCATGCACTGCTGTAACTTCAGGAAAAGAGCTCAAATAGTTTTTTATTGTAGTTATATCTAGATGTTGAGGGACTCCTTGTACTAATATATGCACTACTCTAAAAAGTATAACACTTGCACTGACAAGTAATAGTACGCCCGTAAAACCACTTGCTAGTGCATCAATGCTTGTATACCCGGTATACTTAATAATAATACCTGCTATTAATGCTGCTGCGGAAGCAAGAGCGTCAAAAAACATATTTAAAAGTGAGCTGCGAACATTAAGATCATCACGATCTTTTAAAAAAAGTAAAGCAACACCACCATTAACACAAATACCAAGAAATCCTACGAGCATTACTATGCCGCCTTCAACTTGTTCTGGATTATAAAAGCGATTATAAGCAGCATGCAAAATGTAAAAGCTTAAACTAAACAGAATAATACCATTAAGTAAAGCAGCTATAATCGAAGCACGACCATAGCCATAGGTATGCCGTTCTGTTGATTTACGTTGCGCTAAAGTATTGCCAACAAACGAAATAAAAATACTTAATACATCAGTAAGATTATGCGTAGCATCAGAAATAAGTGCTAAACTTCCTGAAGTTATACCAACAGCAAATTCAAATACCGTAAATAAGATGTTAATGACCATACCCAATTTGAGCTTTTTATTAAGCGCTTGTGAGTGACTTGCTAGTGCCATATTTACCTCAAAAATTAAAAAATTAATTACTTGCTCTTAGTGTACACTAAAATACACAAACACCTAGGGCGTTTATATAAAAAGAAGGCCTCATGACCTTCTTTTACTTATTTTATATAGTGCAGTTAGAGCACGTAACTGGATCTAGTGCTGAGGAAGTATAAATAGTGAGTTCTTTTGTATTCTGTGTTTGGGTATCAAGAACTATAATTCGGTGATTATTAGTATCAGCTATATAAAGTAGAGTATCAGCTTTAACTATATCGTTGGGTTCGTTGTACTGTGTTTGCAGTAGTGGCCCTACGCTGCTGCCCCGTTGGCCTGTACCGCTGTAGTTGGTAAGGCGTTCAGTTTGAATGTCATAGCATCTAATAGCATGATTATAAGAATCCGCTATATAAATAATGTTGGCATCTGCCTCTAGGCCCAGAGGATGTTGCATTAAGGCTGTCGCTTTAGTGCCTTCTGTGTAACCAAAGTCAAAAAGTCCTGTGCCTATCAGGGTAGTAATATTTTTGTCATCAAGTACTCGCAGTGAACTTGTTTCAGAATCTACAAAATAAAGCTTACTCTTTTGGGCACTTAATCCGCTTGGTTGCGAAAGGGTATTAACGGGGTAAAAGCCATCAACCATAGATTCTTGGCCATTGCCTGCTCGAATAGAGAGCATCTGTGTCTCTAAGTTATATATCCAAAGTTGATGAGTGCCTGCCATAGCAATGGTTATCTCTTTATCAGTTGGATAAAAAGATAAATCCCAAGGAGATGATAGAGAGGCGCTCCGTGCATGCAGTTTTCCATGCAATATATAAGAGCCTTGCTGACCGGTACCGGCTAGTGTGGTTACTTGCCCTGTTTTAAAATCTGCCACACGTAGTAAATGGTTATTCGTGTCAGCAATATACAAAGCTCCTGAGTTATACAGAATGCCTTGTGGTTTATTAAATTGTGTTTGGTTAAAAGAGCCATCATCAGCACCCGAGATACCTGATCCAATAGATAAAGAGAGCTCTCCTGATGGTCGTACACCTAAAATTCTATTGTTACTGCTGTCAGAGATAAAGAGTAATGGTTGCCCATCAAAGTTAGGTACATACTCTAATTTGCTTGGAAAATTAAGGCTATGAGGCGATTGTTTTGTCGCTTCAAGTTCAAGAGGCAAGGGGGTAGTGTTAATGCGGTCGCCATACTGTTTGATTAAGCTTTGTATAGCTTGCTGTAACTCTTGTGTATGACCTTCGCCACCATATACTTCTTCAATACGTCCTTTGGGATTAAGTAGGATCAATGTAGGCCAGCCACGAATGCCAAACAAATTCCATAAGTGAAAATCGCTATCATTAATTACCGGATGCTCGATGCCGTATTTAATAATAGCGGCTTTGATAGTTTCTTGATCTTTTTCATTGGTAAATTTAGCCGAATGTACTCCAATAATAGTCAAAGCATTTCCAAATTCTTTTTCAAGTTTATGGAGCTCTGGTATAATGTGTATACAGTTAATGCAACAAAATGTCCAAAAATCAAGAAGTATAATACGTCCTTGAAGATCTTGAGGGGTTAAAGGGCGAGCAAGGTTAAGCCACCTATTTTGCTGTGTAATCGCTTGATGTAGAGCAGTGCTTACCAGCTCTTTGTTTTTATGCATGACTACTCCCTTAAAATACCCGTTTTTTCTAAATCTATCGTTACTGTTTAAGTAAGTTCAAGAGTAGTTTTCGTACTTAATACGTATTGCCCTTTGGCCACGTATCTTTTATACTCAAAATATAAGAGTTTGTTAGCTAAAAACAATTAATCTAAACACAGTTATTAATAGGGAGTAGTATGAATAGCAAGAATAAAGTACTTTTATGCGTTGCAGTAACAGCAATTGGATGCATACTTGCAGTAAAAACATATTCAAAAAAACAACTTATAGATTCGAGGTCTCCAGATATGTCAGTAATTACACGCCCTTCAGGTCTTTCATTTGAAATCCTTAAAGCAGGAAACGGGGAAACTACCCCTAAACCAGGACAAGTGGTAAAAGTACACTATACCGGTTGGCTCGACGATGCAGGCAAACCAGGTAAAAAGTTTGACAGCAGTGTTGATCGTGGTACCCCTTTTGAATTTGTTATAGGTGTTGGCCAAGTTATCAAAGGTTGGGACGAAGGTGTGCTTGAGATGAAAGAAGGCGAAAAGCGCCGTTTAATTATTCCTGCTCAGTTGGGCTATGGTTCACGTGGTGCAGGCGGCGTTATACCTGGTAATGCAACTTTAATTTTTGATGTTGAACTTATTAGTTTTAAATAAGATATTTGGGTGTCACCCCAAAGTCAAAAGTGTACTCAAACAGAGCGCCCAAAAATATTTCACTTCGAGTAAAGTAATTAAAAATTACTCAAAACCCATTTTGGACTTGACAAATAGAAATTATTATGTTATGATAAAAATAAGTCAATACACAAAGCGAAAGCTTGCTATCCTGGTTTTATAATATGTCGTAAGGCATACAAAAGAGACTCCTGGTAGTGGGACTGAATAAAAAGCCCTGAGTATTGACTCTCTATTTAAATAAAAAATAATTAAGAACAGCAGCCCAAAACAAAAATGAGAGCCTTTACGGCTCTTTTTTTGATGGTTGACAAATATTAGCACTAGAGGTATAATAATTACATATAGAAATTCTTGTTAGAAATTCTTTGAAATTTTTGGGGGCGTAATGGCTTCGACGTGGTATGAGCGGTTTGAAGAGCATGTCGAGCTTTAACTGTGTGCTCGTTAAAAAAATGGTTAAACAATACATGCAAACAATAGCATGAGTGCTTTCAATAGCACGCCCGCTTTCGCGTAATAGCTTAAGCAGCTTGGTAGGACAGTGTGCCTATGCATTGGCCTAACTCGTATAACCCTTTATAGGACTGGAAAGCAAGGTTCACTTGGTATGTAGCTTTTCTGAACACAAACCAGGCGTGTTTGTATAGCGTGTCTTTTAGGAATAAGGAACACGTACAAGAAAAAGACTAAACATGTAGCGCTTTAAGCTAATCGTAGTACGGACATGGGTTCGACTCCCATCGCCTCCACCAAAATATAAACCTGTAGTGTAAAAACTGCAGGTTTTTTATTTTTAAAAAAATTATATATTAAATTTTGAATTTACTTTTTTTTAAATTTAATATATAATTAATAATATTATTTATATAATTTTGAATTATTCCAATTGAGGCGTCATATGAATTATCGTATTATTTTTGTTTCTTTGTTTTTTATGTCATTTAATTATTCTATGGATACGGCTATACATCCTATTTTAAATGCACAGTATAGAACAGCTATGTATCAAGGTGATAAAGAAAAAATAAAAGAATTATTGCTTCTTATCTCTGAAGGCAATGATGCAACTATGGTAGGTATCCAAGTGCTTCGCTTTGCGGTACAAAATAATTTAATAGAAGCTGCTCAAGCATTAATTGATTTAGGTATAGATGGTAATGCCCAAACAGAAGATGGCTGGACTCCGCTTACTGCCGCAGTAAAAAATGGTTGCGCAGAAATGGTTAAACTATTACTTAAAGCAGGTATCAATAGGTCTGGTACAAATAAAGATGGTTGGTCACCACTTGATATAGCTGCTCACAGTGGCCATAGAGAAAGCCTTGAGCTACTGCTTAGTGCAGGAATAGATAGTAATGCTCAAGGTATTTTTGGCTGGACGCCACTTCATAGTGCGGCATTTCAAGGTCATGAAGAAATGGTTAAATTTTTAATTGGTTTAGGTGCAGACTTAGACATTCGCTCAATGGATGGTTGGACAGCACTTCATAGGGCAATACAAGGTGGTCATGCTAATATAGTCCGCCTATTATTAGATGCAAACGCTCTTATCGATGCTCAATGGAAGGGCCGCAACATGCCCTTTTATGTAGCATTAGAAAATGGTCGTACAGATGTATTAAAAACATTACTTGATGCTGGTGCTGATGTTAATGCTCAAGATAGTTTATCTATAGTAGTCCAAAATGAGCATAAAGAAGCTGCTCGACTATTGCTTCAATCAGGTGCGGATGTTGATGCTCCAGATGCTTCTGGTTTAACGTGCTTGCATAAAGCTTCAAAAAGTGGCTATACAGCAATGGTTCAGCTGTTACTTGAATTTAAGGCGAATATGCGTGTTATTGATACTCGTGGTTTTACTCCACTGTGCTATGCTGCAGAACAGGGTCATCAAAAAGTAGCTCAATTATTGATTGATGCCGGCGCTGATATTGATTTTAAAAGCCCAACTGGGATTACACCACTCTATAGAGCTACACAACATGGTCAAAAAGCAATGGTTAAATTGTTACTTAATGCGGGTGCTAAAGTTGACAGTAGAGATGCCGATGGCTTTATGCCATTATATGTAGCAGTAAAAGCTGGTCATATAACCATAACGGAGATGTTACTCAGTTTTATGCAAGAGTCTCAAATACCCCAAAATCTTATACATAATTTTATGGTAATTCGAGCTCAAGATAATCTTAGAGCCTTAGAACAAGCACCTAATCTTCAAGCTAAAGTTAGACTATTGCATAGAAATGTTTTTCTCTCTTCAAGGGTAAAAGAGCAACTTCGTAGTGAGAAAACCAAGTTATTTGATGCTATTAAAGAAGATAATGTTGAACAAGTTGCTTGCCTGCTTAAAGGAGGTTTTAGCTTAAATACTTGTGATCAAAATAACGATACTCTGTGGCATGCAGCAATGAAGTATGCTAGTGGTAAAGTATTAGCATTCCTATTAAGCTTGTACCCTTCATACACTGTGAGTGTTTGGGATAAAAAAAACAATCAGGGTCTTACTCCTCTAGAAGTTGCTGTATTGAGTGGCAATGGTCTGTTTTTACAAGATATAGTTACTAAAATAATGGCGGGAACTCCTGTTGTAGTAGATACTAAAAAAACGAGATCCTGTGTAATTCAATAAATTTTATTATCAAAAATAAATTACTATTGATAATTAATTATCAATAGAGGTATACTTAAAATTAAAAATATACCTCTAGTAGTCTAGGAATGAGTATGATAAAGTTACGTAAATTAGTACTGTTTATTTTATTTTTATCTGGTTGTATACAAATACAAGCAGTAATGGTTTTAAGTAGCCAGTTACGAGAGCTTCTTGAGTCTTTTAAAGGCGAGACAGCTCTAGCTCAAGCCCTTAACCAAAATTCAGAACCAAGTAAAGCTGTAGAAAGTTTTTTTAAGGGTGTTGATTTTAAAGGAACACCGCAAACTAAAGCAGAGCTTGCTCAGTTTGTCTCCAGTGCACGAGCAATACAAAACGAGTTTCTTAGGTTCCCTTCTTCTAATGCCCGCTATGATCAATTACTTAGTGCTTTAAAAAATTATAAAACACGTCTAGGCTCAGATTTGTCTGTATGGGCACAGCGATTTCTATCAGTTAATGCTCTTATTATAGCTCTTGGTGCAGTTGATAAAACTGACATAGAAGAAACAAATAAGTCAGGAGTTTCAAATAAGCTAGATGAAGATGAATTGTCTAGTCTGGCAGAGCTTATAGCACACGAATTTGTAATTAATTTAAGAGGCTTACAAGCTCAATTTAAATTTGAAATACCAGAGGGTATAGAGCAAATAATTACACAAAAAGAACTGATTATTTTAAAAAAATATTTGGTAAAATAATCTAAATCACTAAACTAAGTAAATTGACTAAAGCGCTTTGGGGTGCTAATTTACACCTATGTGTCGTTGCTTCTATTACTAATAATGCTAAAAAACTTCCAAGATTAAAGAAAAAAATGAAAAAGTTGCCTATAGATGTTAGTACTTTTAGTACAATGATCAATGAAAACTATAGTTACATAGATAAAACTGAGTACATATATAATCTTATTGAAAATGGTCGCTTTTATTTTCTTTCCCGTCCTCGGCGGTTTGGTAAATCTCTGTTAATTTCAACTTTAAAAGAACTATTTTCTGGCAATAAACACCTTTTTCAGGATCTTTGGATAGGCTCAAGTGATTATAATTGGCAAGAGCATCCTATAATTCATCTTAACTTTTCTGATTTAGACATTGAAACATCCCCTGAGTTAAAAATAAGCTTATCATGGGAACTCGAGTCAATAGCACAAGAATATACCATTGATGTTTCTTCTGCTCCTTCAGCTGGGTCTAAATTAAAAAAACTTGTTAAGGAGTTAGCTAAAAGAAATCCTGTTGTTATTCTTATTGACGAGTATGACTATCCGCTTATTAATAATCTTACTAAAATAGGCGTAGCTCAAGCAAACAGAGATGTACTTAAGAATTTTTTTAGTGTTATTAAAAGTTTAGATGCCTATTTAAAGGCAATCTTTATAACAGGAGTAACAAAGTTTTCAAAGACCTCTATTTTTTCAGGTCTTAATAATCTTAACGATTTAACATTAGCACCTGAAAGTGCTTTATTCCTTGGCTACACGCAAACAGAAATAGATAAATACTTTACTGATGATATTGCTCATTTTGCACAGGAAAAACAATGTCAGAAAAGTGATATACTGCACGAGATGAAGACTTGGTATAATGGATACCGCTTTTCACGTAAAGAGGAGACTGTTTATAATCCTTTTTCGGTACTTTATTATTTAAAAACTCAAGAACGAGCAAATTACTGGTTTGAATCAGGTACACCTTCTTTTTTAATAGAGTTTCTTAGAAAGCACTATAATGCTTTAGAAGGCATTGAGCAAGCAGAGTTCAGTTCTACTGGTCTGGGCACTGTGGATCTTGAAGACATTCCGCCCATTACGCTTCTTTTTCAAACAGGTTATTTAACTATTAGTGATTATGAAAGTGTTACCAAAAAGTATAAGCTTGGCTACCCTAATGAGGAAGTGCAAGATTCATTTCAAAAGTACCTATTAGCTGCATTTTCAAATACAAATGTTACTGAGGTTGAGAAAACTACTTCACAATTAATTAATGCACTTAAATAAAATAATATAGTCTTATTCTGTCAGTTGTTGCAAAGTTTATTTGCTCATATTCCTTATCAGCTTCATATTGCTCAAGAACGTTATTATCATTCGCTGTTTCAACTTATAGGTAGCTTGCTAGGATTAGAGGTGCAATCAGAAATAAGTACTGATAAAGGTAGAATTGATCTAGTGTTTTCTACGTCAAAATATGTTTATTTGTTTGAGCTGAAATTTAACGTAAGTGCTGAAGAAGCTTTAAAGCAAATAGAAGAGCAGCGCTACTACGAAAAGTATTTGCTGACAGGAAAAAAAATAACCTTGATAGGTCTTTCTTTTAAACATACTAAGCAAAAATTAACTTTAGACTATAGTATAAAAACTTCATAAATTATTTTTAAGTTAAAAGAGATTTTTTAAATTAGTTAACTACTCTAGAACTAATATTTTTTTACTGTAGTCTTGCGTTCTTTTTTAGTTCTAGCGTAGAGTAATAAAGATTACACTGCGGGAGCGATAGAAAAGGGTAGTGGGGTTTCGATTAGTTCGAAGGGTTATGACGTGCTCCCGCACGGTACTATTTTTACCTTTAAATCTCTTAAATTAGACATCTCCAATTGACTGACTTATCATCACGGTGTATTTTATACTTTATAGGGGTATGTGTTTATCTGTTTTATTGTATATACTTTTTGTTTTTAGATAGACAAAAGTACAAAATAAAAATAAGATAAATAGGCTCTTGAGTTGTCATTAGATCTTAGAGAATGTTAGATCTCTAGTGCCTACATATTCAATATTGGTTCAATGCTGGTGATTATAATTTACAGAGAGGTTTCTTATGAATCGTTTTATTACAAGGTATTTACTTATGTCTATTGCATGTGGATGCGCGCACACAGAAGCTGTAGCGCCTAAAGTTGAAAAAGCAGGTTCTTCAGTTCATTCAGAAGCTACTACAACTAAGTTTGCTTATGTAGATTTACAAAAAATTATTACTATAAACCAAGAAAATTTGGTTCACTCAGCTGACGAGTGGAAAGAGCTTTATAGCAAAATCAAAAGCCGTATTGAGCCTTTAAATAAAGAAATTATGGGCCTTGAAGAAAAGTACGATAAGCTTAAGAAAGATTTTGAAACCTTGCATAAAGGTGGTCTTGCTAAAGAAGAAGTATTAAAAACTAAGTATGAAGAGTTAATGCGTACAGAAAACGATTTGCGCAGACAATATCAAGAGCGTGAACAGTTTTCTCAAGATGAGCTTGCTAAAGCGCAAGGGCAAATTGGACCAAAAATAGATAAAGCAATTAACGCTGTGCGTGCACGTTTCGGTTATGATATGATTTTCCATCGTGAAGCTCTTGTTTCAGCTGATAGTAAACTTGATCGTACTAAAGAGGTACGTGACGAGTTAAATAAACAGTATAACGAAGAGCATAAGACTGCTAAGCAAACAACAGGTAAAACTGCAGCTCCAGCAGCGTAAGCTAAGCTTTTTGTTTTAAAAATAGTAAAAAATGGCTGGTTATAAAAAGACCAGCCATTTTTGTTTTTTAAGTTCTAGGTATTTACATGAAAAAAGCACCAGAAATAGTTATAGCGCCTCCTAAAGCGATAGTTGGTTTAGGAAATCCAGGTACAGCGTATACGCATACGCGTCATAATATAGGTTTTTTGATATTGGATGCTCTTGCAGATCGTCATGGTGGTATATGGCGTTCACGCGACAAAATGGATTTTTGTGAAATTACTCTTAACACTACCCCTGTATTGCTTGTTAAGCCGCAAACGTATATGAATAGTTCGGGCCAGGTATATCCCTATTTAGCCAAACAGGGTATTAAAGCAGAAAGCATGTTGATTGTGCATGATGAGATGGAGTTCCCTTTTGGCAAAGTGAGTCTGCGTGTGGGTGGCAGTGCACGTGGCCATAATGGTCTTAAGTCTTTTATTTCCGTGTGTGGTGATGGTTTTGCGCGGCTACGTTTTGGTATAGGTCGTCCTGATGAGCGTGAACAAGTTTCTGATTACGTGTTAGAAAAATTTAAAGAGCCTGCTCGTGATTTAGAAAATGCTCTAGATGCTTCGGTATCACTGATAGAAAAGCTGTATAGAGAGTGAATCAAATGAATCATAAGTGAATCATATTTTAGAGTATAAAAAGAGCTGCGTAATGCAGCTCTTTTAGTAATAGTATGCTATTTGTTTTAGTTTTAGCTTTGGGGATCATAAGGCGTGATGCCCCTTATAAGCTATTTCTCTTATGTGCTAATCGAGTGCTTTTATATAACGTGCCCCTTTGCCAACTCCTATTTGTTTGATTAGGCCTTGTTGTAGGAGCTGTTTAATTCTTCGTGCTAGGCTAGATCGAGATAAATTGCTATTTTTTAGTAGGTCAGACATCGAGATATCGTTTGCTGTAGAAAATAAGTGTAGTATCTTTTCTATCTCGTTATCTTTGTTTAAATAGCTATGGTGCCTTAAGATTTGATTGTCATTGTTACGTGGCAAGATACATTTAATATAATTTTCGCCTTCTATAACTTGTGGTATGGGTAATGCGTAGTGTGCATAGCTTTCAAAAAGTGTTAAAAAGCCTGTGCCAAGAGTTTCAATAAGCCCTGCGCGGCGCAATATTTTAGCGAGAGCATTATTGCGGATATACGTTAGGCCTGCGCATAGATTGTTGATGCTAATGGGACCTGGAAAAGTACCTGGGCTAAATATTTCAATTCTATTGTCAAAAAGAGCAATTTTTATTGGGGATTGAATATGGTAATTGCGATGGACAAGAGCATTTACAAGTACTTCTCTGAGTGCTTCTTGAGGTATTTCTAGTACTTCAATGCGTTTAGGGCCTTTAATAGTAAATGACTTATTAAGCCTACTTAATATAAAGTTATATGCTTGATAAAATTGTTCAATAACAGTACCAGTGCAATCTTGAGTTGCTAATGAGGTGCGTCCCGAGATACCTTCAAAATGAGAGCAAATGATAAATGATTGTGGTAAAAAATGCTGAGGGTTTTTACCAAAGGTTAGAATTCCTGTTACGGTAGGATAAGTATGTGCATGTTCTTCAATTTTTAAGTGATATGAAAGCAATAGAGCTTCATAGCTAGTGATATTTTGTAGATTAAAAAATTCATATATCTTTTGCGTATCTATATCATCCATAGTTGCATGATACACAGCGAGAGTATCAAATGATTTGCCGCGTGATTGCCATTTTAATTCTTCTATCATATCGGCATTAGCTCTTAAGGTACTTCTTCCTAAGCGCACATACACACCTTTCTCTAAACCTTCACTTTTCTGATAATAAGGTTTATTCATACCTGAGGATACTTCAATAATAAGGATTATTTTGCCACATATGGCTTGAGCATACACTTTAGGTACAATAGGAGGATTGGAGGCTTTATAAATAGACTTTTCTAGATACTCCATAGCTTGCTGGGCTTCTTCTTGTTGTATACCTATGATAGTGCCATCATCCTCTACTCCAACAATCAGCTTTCCTCCTTTCTCGTTGCAAAATGCTATTATGGTCTTAATAATTTGATCATTCTTGGGGAAAGTTACTTTAAACTCTAAAGTAGAAGATTCTTGATCTGGATATGTCATGATGGCCTTTTTTGAATCAAATGAATCAATAATTTTAATAAATATAGTTCATTTGATTCATATTTACAAGAATGAATCATAAAATGAATCATAAGTGAATCATATTTTAGAGTATAAAAAGAGCTGCGTAATGCAGCTCTTTTAGTAATAGTATGCTATTTGTTTTAGTTTTAGCTTTGGGGATCATAAGGGGCGATGCCCCTTATAAACTATTAGCTAGTTGGTTAGTTAATTAGTTAGCTAGGTTAGCTTCTAACCATGTTACTATTTGTGGTTCAAGATTATAGGGTAATACTACGGCACCACCTTGAATAGAAGTTCCTGAGCCGCCACCTTGAAGACCAAGTTCTTTAAGCCACGCGCCAAAGTTTTTAAGATTGATGCGATGTGCAAGTTGTGGCGCTACGGCTACAAAAAAGCTTGCTTTATGGTTTTCGGTAGTGGTTAAAAAGTAGATGCCGGGTTGCGCTTTAATAAGCTCTTGTGCGGTATCTTTAAGATCGCTTGCTGCAAGAGTGCGTAAATGCTTATATAAAAACGGTACAGTTGCTACAGTTTTAGTGTCCTTGAGCCACGTAGGTACAAGTAAGGCAGAGAGTTGCTTTTTAAGCTCTTTAGCTTCTTGTTGCGCTTCTCTGAGTTGTTCTTTTTGTTTTTTAATTGCATCAAGTATATGCTCTTGCGTAACTTTAAATTCTTGCCCTAAAGCTTTAGTTATAACAAACGTCTCTTGAAAAGCTAGGAGCGCTGCTGGCCCGGTTACAGCAACAAGGCGTCGATTGCCAGCCGATAGAGCAGTAACTTCTGTTATTTTAAAGAGACCAATGTCGCCAGTTGCGCGTACATGCGTGCCGCCACACAGTTCAGCAGAAAAACCAGGAATTTCAATAACGCGTACTTGTTCGGGATTATATTTTTCACCAAAGAATGCTATAACGCCGCGTGAAGTCGCCTCTTTTAAATTAGTATGCTCAGTTTTTACGGGCAGATTTTCAAGTATTTTTTTGTTTACTAAATCTTCTATAAGTACAATTTGTTCTGGTGTTAAATTTTCATGATAGGTAAAATCGAAACGTAAGTAATCAGGCGTAACCACAGAACCTGATTGTTTAACCCCTTTGCCAAGAAACGTTATAAGCGCCGCTTGTAATAAATGAGTTGCTGTATGGTTTTTCATGGTATTAAGACGTGTTGGCATATCAACTATAAGTGTTACAGTGTCACCTACTTTAAGTGCTGTAGGAGCCTCTAATAAAGCTGCGCTTGTAGTGCCCACTTTTTTAATACCCAGTAGTTTAGTCTCATAAGAGCCTATTTTTACGGTGCCTTCATCGCTTATTTGGCCGCCACATTCAATATAAAACGGCGACTTACTGGTAATAATTGAACATAAGGTGCCCGCAGGTACCTCTTGTACCAGAGTATTATTAACAAGAATACCGATAATTTTTGACTGCGTTACATGTTCATCGTAACCAGTAAAATGGGTAAACAGAGACTCGTCCATATGACAAGTATCATCTGTTTTAAGCTTTTTACCTGATTGTAACCGTTGTTTTTCCATTTCAACTTCAAATTCCTGCGTATCAACAGTAAAACCATGCTCATGAGCGATAACATTAGTAAGCTCTAACGGAAAGCCATAGGTATCATACAGTTTAAATGCTTGAGCTCCGGTAATAATGCGGGTATTGTTGTTTTCTTGAAAGTAAGAATTCAAAATAGTTTGACCATGAGTTAAATTATGGGCAAATTTCTCAGTTTCACTTGTCAGTAAAGCAGTAATATGCGTTTGGCTTACGGTAAGCTCAGGATAGATATCGCCCATTTGATGAGCAAGCGTTTGTACTAAATCAGGAAAGATATTTTTTTCGCTTAATTTCTGGCAAAAAAGTGCAGCTCGGCGAATAATTTTACGTAGTACATAACCGCGACCTTCGTTTGAAGGAGTGCATCCATCAGCTAGAGCAAAACAAGAAGAGCGAATATGATCTACAATTACGCGAAAAGCAGCTTGTATTTCTGGTGTAGCTTGAGCGTATGATCTGCCAGTAAGTTCTTCTAAGCGTGCTATAAGTGGCTCGAATATATCTGTTTCAAACACTGAGTCTTTGTCTTGTATAACTGCTACAAGCCGCTCAAGTCCCATACCCGTATCAACGCCTGTATGCTTAAGCGGTTTATCAGTGCCATCAGCTTGACGATCAAACTGCATAAATACTAAATTCCATATTTCTAAAAAGCGGTCACATGAGCACCCAGGAGCGCATGCTGCTTGGCCGCAGCCATACTTTAAACCACGATCGATATAAATTTCACTGCAAGGACCGCAAGGGCCTGTATCGCCCATCTGCCAAAAGTTATCAGCTTCACCTAGGCGCACAATGCGCTCTTGAGGCAATCCAATTTCTGTTTGCCAAATAGCATACGCTTCGTCGTCAAGTTTATAGACGCTTGCATACAGTTTATCTTGTTCTAGCTGTACTACTTTGGTTAAGAAGTCCCACGCAAAACGTATAGCGTCACGTTTAAAATAGTCGCCAAACGAGAAGTTACCCATCATTTCAAAAAAGGTTAAATGACGTTTGGTAAATCCAACGTTTTCAAGGTCGTTATGTTTGCCGCCTGCGCGTATACATTTTTGTATGCTGACTGCGCGTTTATAGCTGCGTGTTTCTTTACCTAAAAAAAGATCTTTAAATTGGTTCATGCCCGCATTAGTAAAGAGCAGGGTAGGATCTTGTGCAGGAATCAAAGCAGAACTTTGTACGTATGTGTGTCCGTGTTCTACAAAGAAATCTATAAATTTTTTTCGAATGTCACGTGAATGCATACTCTATCCTAAGGCGTAAAAAGTTCAAAATTTTTATATATATTAATATTAGCATATTTTGGTCTAAATCAAAAGGAACTTACTGGTAGTATAACTCTTTTTACACTCTCATGCTTTTGACAAAAGTGGCTAAATTCATACGCTTAATGGTAACTTATTGTTGTATACCAATTATCTTAAAGGATCAGTGTATGTATAAAAATAGTAAATTAACCGTAGTATTAAGCTTACAATTACTTATAGTATGTCCAGCAATGTATTGCATGAGAGCTTATCCAGATTTATATGCAAATCAAGATGATGCGCGATTTTTAGGTGGGCAGCCTAGCTATCCAGCAGGACCAGCTTTTAATTCTAACGGATCTGGTATGCCTCAAGCATCCAGAGCTCCCACTGAAATAGAACAAGCACTACAAGCTATTGAGTCAGGAGCTGACGTTAATAGCTTGTTTAACGGAGAAGCTCTTTTACATCTTGCCGCTCGTACAGGTAATCTTCCTTTAGTGGAATGTTTGCTTATTAAAGGTGCTAACATTAACTTAGAAGATCAGCAAGGTTATACGCCGCTCTATCATGCTCTTACTGCTCATAAATCTGATATAGCGCGGCTGCTTATTGCAAATGGTGCTTGCGAAAAAACAAGTGGTCATAGTGCAGGCTTATTTGCGTATGCTAGAAAATTACGTATCAGCGAAGATATTGTAGATCAACTAAGCTTAAGAGCAAAAGAAGTACCTACAAATACACCTATCTCTAAAAGACGTAATAGTATCGGTCATTTACCCATCTGTGATGCTCTGCGCACAGAAGATTTCGCTACTTTTTATATTCTGGTAAATAGTGCAAGTGCAGCAGAAATTAATCAGCAAGAACATGACGGTGTTACCGCTCTTCATCAAGCAGTAATGTTACAAGATCTTGCTCTTCACGATACAGGCGCTATAGAAGCTCTCCTGCAACAAGGTGCTAATATGAATATAGTCGACAGTAGGGGGCAGACACCTCTTACAATTGCCCATGCCAGAAGTCCCAAAATTGAAGAGTTTTTACTCAGTAGAGCGGCAAAGCATCAAGCTCCCAAGCAACCTACTCCAGCTCGCCCAGCAAACGTTGCACTTTCAAGTGCGTCAAATAATCAAGATGGATCTTCATCAAGCGTTTTAGGTTATGCAGGTATAGCCTTAGGGGCACTTGCAGCTGTTACTTGGGGCTTAATGCGCGATAAGTAAATTAACTAAACTAACTAACTAATAAATGTATATAAGGGGTGTGCCCCTTATGATCCCCAGTGCCTAGATAAATAAAAGCTAACATAAGCAGATAAAGCTAAGAAATATTTCTTAGCTTTATCTGCTTATGTCTGAGATAATATAAAATCTATATTTTAGCAAAAGATACTTTGAGCATATCGTATATTTCACGTAAATTAATTGATACTTGCTTGGTATGAGCAGCAACAGCTAAAAAGTTAGTGTCACCCAACCAACGTGGTATAACATGAAAATGTATATGTTCAGGAATACTACCACCTGAAGCTTTTCCTAAGTTAAGGCCCATGTTAATGCCACTACATCGCAATACTTCATTAAGTATCCCTATACTTGTATTGAGAGCCTCCATTAACTCTGTACGGATAGGCAAACTTAGTTGTTCTAAACTTGATTTGTGTTCGTAGGGCAGTATAAGTAAATGGCCAGCATTATAAGGGTGTAAATTAAGCATTACCACACTATGCTCAAAGCGCTTCAAAATAAAATTCTGTTCATCATCGTCTTTAAGCACAAAGTGAGCACAAAATACGCATGAGTTTAATAGATCAGTGTTAGGAGCTGGTTTAGCAGTACTATACTGCGTTCGCCAAGGAGCGTAAAGTATTTCCATGAGCATTTCGATAAAAAATCATTCTTTTTCTATAATCTTAAATCTACTCAATCTTTTTGGCAATTTATATATTAAGAAGTCTTAAAAAAGTTTGTTAACTTATAACTTTAATCATTCGAAATACCAGAAATTACCATTAGATTTAATTGCTAAATTAAGTTCAGATGAGGCTCTTTTTACAGCTGTTTGTACACTTGCCCATAACCAATCATCTCCACACATTATTCCACCTTTATTTAATTTAGGGTGCCAGTGTATAATATCATTATATACAGATTTTTCGTCATGTGAGGCGTCTATATAAATAAGATCAGCATGAATGTTCAGAGATTGAGCTGCTTCGATAGTACTCATTCTCATAGGTATAATTTTATGCGTAAGCTTTGTATGAATAACATTAGATAAAAATTGTTGGTAAAGCGTAGGAATTTTTAATTTAGCCTCTTCATTATTTAATATTGCTTCATCTCCTTCAGCAGTCCAATTATCTATTGCGTAAAGTACCGAGTTTGATGGTAATAAAGAAGCCATAAAAATTGCAGATAGTCCTAGCCAGCTACCTAATTCAACTACCACTTTGGGCTTATAGGTAGTAATAAAATGCTTAAGACTATTTCTGTTTTCTGCTGAAAACCATCCATGACTATCTAAAGGAAGTATATTGATAGACTTATAAGGCTCTAGTATTTTGCTAGAAGAAAATAAGTGACAGTCTAGAATAGTAATATACAAACTAGTAATAATAAGAAACCCAATTTTTTTTATTAACTTCATATATATCTTTCAGTGTTTTTAAGAGTGTCGCTTTTTTTATGTTAACATTTAAGCAACTACTTAATCAACAGTAGAAATATTTGATATAAACGGGACTTCCGCAACATAAGATAAAAGATCTGATCAGATTTGACTTTTAAAGCAAAATGAGCTCAACTTTTAGGTGTCTTTAATACCAAAAAAAGAAAGAGCTCAATAACCATTACTGATCACAAATTAGTTTACTCAATTTCTTTAATTCTGTCTACTGAAGTTAAAAAAACTGCTCAATCATTAGCAAAAGTATCAAGCACTAGCGGCAGTGCAATACTCAGGAGACTGGATCATTTGTGTGTTGCAGTCGATGATTTGATTGTTCTTGCAAAGAAATATGTCGATAAATCTAAGTTCTATATAATAATTGATGATTCGCTTATTTCAAAAAGGTATTCAAAGTTTATCGGTGGATCAGGTGATAATTACAATACAACTATAAATCAGACATATAGATTAGTCTGTTTTATTACGATAATGTTGACTGACGGACATTATTCATTGCCTTTAGATCATAAAATATGGATAAGAGAAATTAGCGCAAGAATTACTAGGGAAAATAAAGCATCATTGGCTGCATGCTCTAGTGCTTATGGATGGGCTTTATACAACTCCAACTATGTTTAATTGGCTAGATGAAAATAACATGCGTTTTAAAACAAGAATACACGCCAGTCAAGTTATTGAGCATAACGGCACCAAAGCAGGCATAAAGGAACATCACGCCTTCCAATTAAAAAATAATTGGAAGAGAAAGACGATTAAAGTGGTCTGCAGAGGCATTTGCTTATATATAACAGTTGTTAAGCGTAAGCTTAAAAAAGGCGGTTATATAATAACTTATCAAGGCAGTCAACTACAAATCATTAGCAAGAACACATATGAGCAATTACAGTTACAGAAGGAACATTGAGAAGTTTTTCAGAACAGCAAAGCAGTCGCTTGGACTGACTCATTGTCCGTCAGTTAAGCAAAAACTTCAAGAAAATCACATAATGAACGTTTTTGGTGCTTTTACAATTTTGCAAGTTGAACGAAGAAAGCATGCTTTACCAAATCCTGAAGCAGCTTTAAAACGCTTGCGACATAAAAACCATGCTAGCTTACTAGTGCGCTTATGCTCTGCTGACCAGATCTATGGGTAAGTCCTGTTTAAACTTGCTTTTTTACGACGATTAGCAGCTAATTGCTGAGCTTGTTTATAACGATAGCCACGGCCTCCGGTATTTCTTTTTAATTTATTACTTATTGTCGATTGAGATGCGTTTACTGCACGTGCTATTTCTTTTTGACTAATTCCTTTTTTCAAAAGCACATAAATCTAGTATCTTTGATCATTGGTTAGGTGAGCGTAGCCTTTTGGCATTTGATTGATACTTTCTTAGTTTTCGACGCTAAATTAGATCATTCTACGCTTACCTGGCCTTTTTTGCTAATTATTTATGCACTTCAGACTTGAATTTAGGTATGCTACTTATCTACATACATATTTTATTGTTCGTTTTGAATTTATTCAAATATCCTTGATTTTCATCTTAAAATTTTATTAAAATACGATTAAGGCTTCAGTGTTCTTTTGTAGTGTTAAGTAGATTTTATTAAAGGCTATCATGAAAAAAATGTTATTAGCTGTATTGTTGAGTTTGTTTTTTATTTGTTTGACTAACTTTACTTTGAATATAGAAATACCCTCTATATCTCAAAAAAACACTATATTTATAAGTCTAGGAGCTCAATGTTCTCCTGCATTTGCCCTAAACCATTATAAAATACGTAAAACGTCACTTCCTTTTGACTGGATAGTTACTAATTTTGATATTGTTTATAAATGTTTAGAGGAGGACTTCAAAAATTTTTTAATAAAAGAATCTTTATATATTGATCCTAAAGAGCCTATTTATGTTCGTGATAGTTATGGGATAGGTTATATGCATGACTTCCCAGCTTATTCTGATACTTATCATATCAAAGAGAATTTTTTAGATCACTACGATGAGGTAATGACTAAGTATCAGAGAAGAATTAATCGCTTAAGAGACATTTTAAAATCTAATAATATACATGTGGTATTTATCAGATTGGATCATGAGTTAGGAGGTACCAAAGATAAAGCAATTAAATTAAGGGATTTAATATCTCTAAAATATCCTCATTTAGATTTTACTTATGTTTTGCTTACATGTACTGAAGAATCTAAAGTGCCTTGGGATTTACCTAGAATTAAAAACTTCTTTATGCCTTGGAATGATATATGGAATTATGAAAGTGAAGCGTGGATAAAAGCTTTAACTGAAATAAAAGTTATTAGTTCTGTAAATATATTGCATCCTTGGGAGCATTTAGAATGTTTTACTTACGAGTGCTAATGATATTAACTAACTTAAGTTGTGACCTATTCTAAAAGATGTAAAAAAATGCATTTCCATATTAGCATTTGAGTTATTATTTAACAATGTCTCAAAGGAAAACAAGGGAAATGCGTATACTTTTAGTCTTTTGTATAATAGATGATATTTTAAAATCTATAGGATTTAATGATGATTGGCAAGTCAAAATGAGCAGTTCTGAAATTATGACTATAGCTGTAGCTGCCGCAATCTTTTTTGGCGGTAATACTAACAAATCTTGCAGCTACTTTTTTGAGCATAAGTATGTTAAAAAATGGTCAGTAAAAATAAGTTTAACCTGAGATTATATTCTATTGATAGCTTTATTAAATATTAGCATTCATCCCAAGTCTTTTAAAAGCCTTGTCTTGACCCTCATTTTTGAAAGTCTTCGATTGTTGTAACCTTGTTAAGCATGAAAAGCCAACCTTCTAATTCCAATGCTAACTTTGCAACACTTCATAGCTTATCTTAGATAAATTTAATAACCTATAAGCTGCTTTAAGCTCACTCCAACTTTCAAGCTGAGAATGCAAACCAGTTTCAGGCATTTCAAGTAATCTTGCCCTAATTTACCATGAGTTTATTTCTTCGCTTATCACCTAAATCGCTTTTTTGCCATTGCTCTTTTACCCATTTCTTAATTTCTGAAAACACTTGCATAGACTTTCCTAATCACTCTTCTAATATAATTCTATCTATGTATTAGTTTAACATTAAATTGTAAAATGAGGGCAATAACAAGGTTTTTAAGTCGGCAGAGGCTCACTCCATACAATATCTGGTATCATAAGCATTCTGGTAATAGACTAGTATGTTTCTACAATTTTAAATCTACTCAATCTTTTTAGTAATATATATATACTAAAAAATCTTAAATATTGTTTTGCTCTTGTAAAAATTTTTTAATCTATGGTATGTTGCATTGAAACCTAAACCTATTGAAGATCAAAAATAGAAAGAGATTATATTTATGCTCAATTTGCTCATAAAAAAATTTTATTAAAACTATCTTTGAAAAAAGACAAAAGTTTGTTACTCTCTTGTGTGTGTGTGAGCGATTAGTCCACCAGAATAGAAAAATGATAATATATTTATTTTAAAACGTGAGCAAGTTAATTTTGAAGATATTATAAAAAACAAATTAGAAGTATTTGTATAAAATTTTATTTAACAAGAGGGTATGTTGATGACAAATTCTAAAATTATTAGAACTATTTTTATAGCTAAAATAGTGGTTATTTTTACAAGTTTTCATTTTAGTTATACGATAATGGATACTACTGCCAAAATATATATTGCAGGTCATAGAGGGTTAGTAGGATCAGCTTTAATGCGAAAGCTCCAAAGTTGTGGCTATACTAATATAATTACACGTGGTCACCAGGAACTTAACTTAGTTAATCAGTCAGCGGTAAATAAATTTTTTGAAATTGAAAAGCCTGATTATGTATTTTTATCAGCAGCACACGTAGGTGGTATTCATGCTAATAATACCTATCCTGCTGATTTTATGTATGATAACCTTATGATTACGGCTAATGTCATCCATGCAGCATATAAAAATAACGTTAAAAAGTTATTATGTTTAGGTTCATCCTGCATTTACCCGCGTGATTGTCCTCAACCTATTAAAGAAGAATATTTGTTAACTTCGTCACTTGAAAAGACAAATGAAGCTTATGCATTAGCTAAGATTACGGGTCTTAAAGCATGTGAATATTACAATAAACAATATGGTACACGTTTCATTTCCTGTATGCCGACGAATTTGTATGGAATTAATGATAATTTTCATTTGCTTAATTCTCATGTTATACCAGCTTTAATTGCTAAATTTTGTAAAGCACAAGCAGAAGGCTCAAAAGAGGTTATTTGCTGGGGTACAGGAACTGCTCGACGAGAGTTTTTATTTGTTGATGACTTAGCTGATGCAGCTCTATTTTTAATGAATAATTATAATGAGTATGGAGAAAATAGCTGGATTAACATAGGGACCGGTGAAGATGTTTCTATTAAAGAACTTATT
The DNA here is from genome assembly GCA_013821315.1 of Candidatus Dependentiae bacterium. NCBI lineage: Bacteria > Candidatus Babelota bacterium. The sequence continues at coordinate 80,356 of JACDHA010000002.1, forward strand.
GATCTTATAAAAGAATTGGTGGGTTTCAAAGGGAAAGTTGTTTTTGATGTTACTAAACCGGATGGTACTCCACGTAAACTTTTAGATGTTTCTCGAATTAATAATTTTGGATGGCAGGCAAGAACTCCCTTAAAAGAAGGTCTTAAAATAGCAATTGAGTGGTACAAAAAACAAAATAATTTTAAGTAGAGCAAAACTACCAAAAGAAAGAAGTATAATAATGAAGCGTATAATGAATATATTTTTACTATTTCTATTAATAGGTCATTTTGGAAAAGCTAGTTCGCTTATTCAAGAATCACAAACTGTTAAAATTAAACTTCAACAAGCACCTAGCACTGAAATTAAAAAAGCTCTTATTATAGGAGTAACAGGTCAAGATGGGTCTTATTTAGCTGAGTTTTTACTCGATAAAGGCTATGAAGTACATGGTACTAAGCGAAGGTCATCATCATTTAATACTGCGCGTGTAGATCATATATTTAAAGACTTACATGAAGATAGGAATACTAGATTTATTTTACATTATGCTGATTTAGCTGATTCTGCCAATCTGATTGATTTATTGCAACAGATTAAGCCTGATGAAATATATAATCTAGGTGCACAGAGCCATGTGCATGTATCCTTTCAAATACCGGAATACACTTCTCAGATAGATTACATTGGTACATTACGAATCTTAGAAGCTATAAGAGTTCTTGGATTAACAAAAAAAACAAAATACTATCAAGCATCTAGTAGTGAAATGTATGGTAAAGTTCAAGAAATACCTCAAACAGAAAAAACTCCTTTTTATCCTCGTTCACCTTATGGTATTGCTAAAGTAGCAGCTTATTGGGCAACAGTAAATTATCGAGAAAGTTACGGAATGTTTGCTTGTAATGGTATTTTATTTAATCATGAGTCTCCTCGTCGTGGTGAAACTTTTGTAACACGTAAAATTACACGTGCTGCTGTAAGAATAAAACAAGGCCTACAGAACATGCTTTATTTAGGTAATTTAGATGCTAAACGTGATTGGGGTTACGCTAAAGATTACGTTGAGGCTATGTGGCTTATGCTTCAACAAGATCAGCCAGAAGATTTTGTAGTTGCTACCGGAGAAATGCATACGGTTCGTGAATTTGTAGAGCTTGCATTTAAAGAGTTGGGTATAGATATAGAGTGGAAAGGTATTGGAGTTGAAGAAAAAGGTATAGATAAGTCTACAGGGAAACCACTTGTTGCAATTGATCCTTACTACTTTAGACCTGCAGAAGTCGAACTTCTTATGGGAAATTCCGCTAAAGCACGAGATCTTTTACATTGGACACCTAAAACTAATTTTTTAGATTTAGTAAAACTTATGGTTGAACAAGATAGTAAAGCTTTAGTAAAACCTTAAACTAAAATTACTCTTACTCGAATTAAGGAAAAGGTCAAACATGATCAAAGTTAAAAGATTTACTCTTTTTGCACTATTAATAAATTTAGTTTTTTGTCAGATGCATTATGTCTGGTCTACTATTCATATATTTGGTGATAGTCATGCTATATTTTGTTTTAATAATGTAGACCAACTCCAACCTGCTTCAACATATTTTTTGCATAATGTAATGAACACAGTAATGACTCCTTTTTTACAGAATAGAGAATTTAACTCTTTAATGTATATACACAGAATAAGCTATAGCGAATTGCCTATTTATATATTCTGTGATGGGTTGTACAATGTATAGGATTGGGCGAGATGGATTAGATATTAACAAAATTGGTGTTAAGGAAAATGATGTAACAGTGTTTGTTTTCGGAGAGGTTGATGCTCGAGTTCACATTCTCAAGCAGGCAAATGAGAAAAAATGCGAAATAAAAGTGGTTGTAAAGGAACTCGTTTCTTCTTATATTAAGTCTATTATACAAAATAAGAGCGTTTGTAAAAGTATAAAAACTATTATAATGGCAGTAGTGCCTCCAACACAGGCCTGTGGTCTAGATAATATTCCCATTTTTGGAACTATAGAAGAGCGGATTAATATTGTTAGATTACTAAATAAAAATATACATAAAGAGTGCAGTAAATATAATTTAATTATGCTTGACGTAAATGATTTATATAGTAAAAATAATATTTTAGATCCTGAGTTGAGTGATAGCTGCAATCATATAAACATGGCTTATAATGACCCAATAAAAAAAAGATTAATTGATATTATCGCTTCTTAATGAATAAAAGCTTTACTGGATGCATGCATTCTTATAATGGAGTTGCATGATTAGAGCAGCTTAGTAATAAAATCAGTGTTGTTGTTGAGAAAGAAAACTTTTTTATATTAAAGGAAAATTATGATAAAATTGGGTATTCAAAGCGTATTTGTGTCTTTAATAAGCGTTGCTTTTATTAGCGCATGCCATGTTCCCTTAATTAATTTTGAGGAAGCCTTTAAAGATTTGAGTTTAAAATGTTCTAGTTTGCCATTGGTAGATATACACCATTTTAATCCTTTTGATAGAGAGAAATGGGTTAAAGAAAAAGCTCAACTATTAAAATCCGGTTCAAAGGTATTAGATGTAGGAGCTGGAGAATCACCGTATAGAAGTCATTTTGGCCATTGTATTTATAAGACGCATGATTTTGCTGAAAATAAGAATCATGTAAATTATACATCTTTAGACTATGTATCGGATATTAAATCTATACCAGTTTCTGATAACGAATTTGATGCAATTATTTGCACTGAAGTCCTTGAGCATGTTCCTTATCCTATTGAAGCTCTTAAAGAAATGGCGCGTATTTTAAAGCCTGGAGGTAAGTTGTTGCTAACAGCACCTTTAGGTTCAGGCTTGCATCAAATGCCTTATCATTTCTATGGTGGATATACACCTGAGTGGTACCGATTTTTTTGTGATAAGTTTGATTTGGAGATAATCGAAATAATAGAAAATGGAGGAACTTTTAAATTATTAGCTCAAGAATCTGCTCGTGTAGCATGGAGTTTTGATAAACACAAAGAACACCATGGTAAAAGTGCGGAATTTGTTTACTGGTTATTTAATGATTTTATGCCTCGTTATTTATTTGAGCTTGATAACAAATGCTTTATGCCAGAATTTACAATAGGATATAACGTTGAAGCTGTTAAAAAATTAAAATAAATAACAACATTATCAAGAGGATAATAATGAAAAATTTACAGTATTGGATGTTAGGTCTGTGCCTAGGCGTAAGCATATCTTTTATTCCATTAGGAGCTTATAATGTAGGTGTTTGTGTAACAGCAACATATAAGTACAGCAAGTTTATAAATCCTTTTTTAGACTCATGTAGAAAGCATTTTCTAAAAGGTCATAATATTACTTATTTTGTTTTTACAGATCACAATATTATACCTGATTCTGATACAGTAATAGTTTATCAAGCTCATAAACCCTGGCCGGAGATTACTTTAAAAAGATTTGAAAATTACTATAATGCTCAAAGTCTTTTGTCAAAAATGGACTACATTTTTGCTTCTGACGTAGATATGCTTTTCGTAAACGATGTAGATGAAAGCATTTTAGGAGAAAGAGTTTCTACTAGACATCCTTACTTCCTAGACGAGAATAGGCAAAAGTATACATATGAAGATAATCCTATCTCTGCTGCTTATATAGATCCACGTCAAGGCAAGTATTATTTTGCGGGTGGTTTTTATGGTGGGAGCTACAAAGAATTTATTAAAATGGTAAAAATATTAACCGATAACATAAATAAAGATTTGCAGCATAATTTTATTGCAGTATGGCATGATGAAAGTCATCTTAATAGATATTTTGTAGATTACTTACCTACTGTAATATTACCTGCATCGTATTGTTATCCAGAAGGTCAACAGTATCCTTTTAATCCTATATTAATAGCTTTAGAAAAAAACAAGGTAGAGTTAAGAGATGAAAAATAATAAAAAATATGCACTTCTGATATTTTTGACTTTAGTAGTTTGTATCAATAAATGTGTTAGTATATCAAATGCTAATGAAAGACCTATAGTTATTGTTATACCTTCATATAATAATAAAGATTGGTATAGTAAGAATTTAGATTCAGTATTTATTCAACATTACTCAAATTATCGAGTAGTATATATAGATGATTGTTCTAATGACGGTACAGCTGCCTTAGTTGAGGAATATTGTAAACAACAAAAGCAGACAAATAAAGTCCAAATTATAAACAATAAATCTCGTCAGCTAGCTTTAAAAAATATATATAGAGCGATAATAAACTCGGATGATGAAGAAATTGTAGTGCTCCTTGATGGGGATGATATGTTAGCTCATTCAGAAGTATTAAGCACTATTAATGCTATTTATTCTAGCAAGGATATATGGTTAACTTACGGAGACTTTAAGTTTTTATCAAACCCATCAGCTTCAACATGGACCGCTGAATTTCCTGCCGAAGTAATTAATAAAGGAAATTTTAGAAACTGGCCTGCAGGTCTTACTCACCTGAGAACGTTTTATGCTTGGTTATTCAAGCAAATTAAAATCGAAGACTTGTTTTTTGAGGGTGATTTTTTTAAAATGACCTATGATGTTGCAATTTTTGAGCCTATGATTGAAATTGCTCGACATAAACATGTTTGTATAAAAGATGCTCTTTATATTTATAATGATATTAATTCAATTAACGATCATAAAGTGAACATTAAATTACAACATTTTTTAAATAGAATTATTAGACAAAAAACTATGTATAAGGCTTTAAATGAAAGTAAATGTAATATCACTTATGATCTTAAAGAGCAAGGCAAGCTAAAAGCAGACATATTGGTATTTTCTTTAAATTCACCTGATAAGTTATTTTCATTTATTAACAGTTTATACTCAAAAGTTACAGGATTTGAAGATGTAAATATACTGTACCAGGCTCAAACTAAAGAAATAATTAGTAAGTATGAAAAGATCAAAAATAGTTTTCCTAAAATAAAAATTGTTAAGCTTGATAGTTTTACAGGTCAGTTTCAGCCCTCTATAAAAAAATGTATAGAAAAAAATAAAACTAATTATTTATTGTTAACTACGGATGATATCAATATAGTAGAACCAATTAATATAACGGAATCTATTTACTGGCTTAAAAAGACACATGCCCATGGCTTCTACTTTGGTGTTGATAAATCTATGCTAGATAAATTAAAGCAAGCTAATTCACCTGAAAATAGTAAAAAAGAAACAGAAGAGAATCCATATAATCTTTTTGCTGTTGACTATCCGTTACCCATAAACCTTAGTATAAATGAATCTGAATCTAGAGGCGTTTATGCTTGGCAATATGCAAACTTTATTAATGAAGGTATAGGAAAACTGTTAAATATGACGCTAGTTAGAAAAAGAGATTTACAGGTTTTAACTACTATTCCTTCTGTTTATTCTATAGCTACTCTGGAAGGTACATGGGGTTATAGTCTGCCACAAGCTAAAGTCGGATTATTTTATAAAACTTCTAGTATTAATTCTTTATAAGTAGGAGAATATATGTTATCAAAATCAAAAAGGATTCTACTATATATCTTTTTGTGTAAGACGATGTTATTTATACCCTATGCTTTGTCTAATCTAGCTAAAGAAAAGATAGTTATTTGTACTGCTGCAGACGATAAATATTTTGATTTGCTTTTAAATCTTATTGGTAGTCTCCATCGTATAAACTTTAATGAGCTAAAAGAAATAGCGGTCTATAATTTAGGCTTAAATAACGAAAACAGAAAAGTATTAGCGCGAATAAAAAAGCTTCAGTTATATAATGTAGAAATGACACACCCTGATTTACTGAAGCGGTTTGTAATTAGTAAAGAGCAAAAGTCGGTTCCCGGTTGGTATGCATGGAAACCTGTAATAATAAAACAAACATTAGATAAATTTCCTGTGGTATTATATCTTGATGCTGGAAATACCGTTTTGCAACCTCTTGATGATCTTTTTAAGCATATTGAGCAAAATGGATATTTTCTTATGTCTGTATATCATAATATAAGGTGGTGTACTACAAAAATTGTGATCGATAGATTTAATTTGCAGTCAGATGAACGGAAATTTATTTTAGATGACCAAACTTTATCAATCAGTGCAAATATTATAGGAGGCTCAAGAAAAATATATAATAGTTTAATACTTCCAATGTATAATCTCACGAAAGATTTGCGGTACTTTGCTGATGATGGATCCACTCCAGATGGTTTTGGCACGTGTCGCCATGATCAAACTTTATGGAGTATTTATGCTAGGCTTTTAGGCTTAGATGTTAAACTTCCTGGTTGGATGAAGTTAAATATAAATAATAAACCAGTAAAATTCCATTCTCACTGGATTCCACATGAGCTTAATGAGCATACAGCTATATATCAATCACGTTGGGACAGCTTGTCGATCGAGCAATTAGAAGGTTTAAAAATAACGAAGGAAAATATTTTTAATTTATCACGATTTATCAAATACAAGGAAGGTAACGATGGAAAGAATTAATAAAGCATTTCAAATTTTAAGTATTGGGTTCTTGTTTTTCACAAACTTAATATATAGCTCTGTAAGTGTTAATTCACATAAGGCGGATATAGTTATATTTTCTTTTGATAGACCATTGCAATTGTTTGCATTACTAGAATCTTTAGAAAAGCATGTAATAGGTCTTGATGGAATTCATGTCCTATACCGTTCAAGCTCTTCTGAATATGATTTAGCTTATAATGAATGTTTTACGTTTTTTAAAAAGCTTAATATTAGCTGCAGCAAACAAGGGTCAAATCCTCGTGAAGATTTTAAACCTTTAACTTTAAGCATACTTAATTCAATTAAGAATAATTATTTATTATTTGCCGTAGATGACATTATAGTAAAAGAACCTATAAATTTAAGTGAATGCATAGGCCATATGATAGCTACAAAAGCTCATGGATTCTACTTGAGATTAGGTCAAAATATTGTTAAATGTTATACGGAAGGTATAGATACACCTGTACCACCCTGCACTGAAGTTATACCTGGAGTATATACTTGGACTTTTAAAGATGGCAAGGGAGATTGGGGATATCCTAGTACTATGGATATGACTGTTTATAGTAAAGAGGAAGTCTTATCAGTATTTCCTTATTTAGCTTTTTCTTCGCCTAACTTATTGGAAGGAGCTTGGGCTACAAGAGCTGGAGGGCTAGCTGGAGGACCGGCAATTGACATGCAGAAAAAAGGTTTATTTTATACTAACTCTAAAATATTTAATATTCCTATGAACCTTGTTCAAACAGATCATCTTATAGCAAAAAATATGAGCATACCTGTGAGCAAGCTACTAACATTATTTAATGAAGGGTTTAAAGTAAATATTGATAGTTATTCAAAGATTAATAATCAAGCACCGCATATGGAGGCTGAACTGTATTTGACAAAAAGAGTATAAGAAGTCTATTTGGTTTGGCTTTGCAAGTAATGATAGTACCGAAAAAGATATAAAGAATGCTAATTAATTCGGTACTATCGTGAAAAAAGCCGTAACACCTAGATGTTTTTGAATTATGAAGCTGTGAATCAACTACGATAGAATAATCTGGGAAATAGAGCATCTTTTTTGATTGGTTGTTAATAGAAAACGTTTCTGCTCTTTGTAGCATGATTGAAAATAGTTTTAAATATTTTCCTCACAGGAACTATCTTAGAGCTTATCCGAAAATTCCCACAAGTCTAAAAATGTGAATTACTAAAGCAAACTGGCACAGTGCAAGGAAAGAATCTTTTGTCTTTGTCCAGAAAAATTTTATACCACGATTCCAATGTTGAATGTCAAAAACTTGCTCGATTGTCCAACCTCGCTCAGGACGAATCTTCTTTTTCAATTTATTTCGTCTAACATTTTTGGCAGCATGTAATGCTCGGTTTGACTTTACTAATTCTGAAAGCAATTTTTTAACATCCCATGCAGAATCAGTGGCCATAAATTTTGGTTTATTGTTTAAAAATTTTTTGAGATTTTCAATATGAGGTAAAAGCAATTTTGAATCATGTATGTTTGCAGGCTCAACCAAAATTGATAAAATTATTCTGTTCCAATCGATGATTATGCCCTTTTTAACACTGTTTTTAGCCCTATCGGTTGGATTTTTGCCACCAAATTTTGCAAAAGGAGCTTTGATACTCGCAGTATCATTAAAAAAGCATTCTGGAAAACCAAGTTGCTTGATAGCAACATCGATTGATTTGTTTAAAATTTCATTAAATATACCTGATTTTACCCATGTTCTAAAGCGACCATGTACAGAAGTTGGACGGCCATAATAATCTGGCAATTTGTGCCATTGTACGCCCGTTTTCATTACATAAAAAACACCACTTAAAACTATTTTTGGGTCTTTTAATGGTCTGCCAACTTTAGATTTTTTTTCTGGAATAATATTTTTGATTTCATTCCATATATTTTCTGATATCATAAGCATTAGAGCATCTCCTTTTTGTTTTAGTTCAACGGCTAGTTTAGCCGATAAACAAAGAAGATGCTCTATTTATTTAATTTTCGGATAAGCTCTTAATTTACGGTTAAGCTCTTAGATTAAACAGAGCATTATTTCTTAAAGAGTTCCTGAAATTTATTATAATAATTATTCGAATTTTGATTTTCAAAAAAGTAGAGCTAAGCTTGAGACATTTAGAAATAATAAGAGTCCAGTTTAATGCTAGTTCTATTGTTAAACCCAAGAAACTAGAGGTAGTGTAAATATGTTTTTAAAGTTTTATTTATTTATAATTTTTGCTACTTTGTTTTTAGATGCACATGCTTTACAAAGAAATTCTCTAGAAATAGTAGTTGTAATACCTTCGTATAACAATCAGCAGTGGTATAGAGGTAATTTAGACTCTGTGTTAAAACAGGACTATCCTTACTTTAAAGTTATATATATTAATGATTGTTCTACCGATAATACTCAATTTTTAGTTGAGTCATATATTAAAGAGGCATCTTTAAAAAACAAGATAAAATTAATTAATAATACTACAAGAAAAGGTGCTTTGAAAAATCTTTACGATACTATACATACTTGCTCAGATGATAAGGTGATCGTTACTGTTGATGGTGATGATATGTTATCTTCACCTAAAGTTTTAGAAAAAATTGCTCAAGAGTATTCTAATTCTAATATTTGGCTTACTTATGGTCAATATGTAACTTATCCTGAAAAACATCTAGGTTACTGCGAAGATTTCCCTGAAGATATTTGTAAAGTTAATGCTTTTCGTAGTTGTTCATGGCGTTCATCTCACTTAAGAACTTTTTATGCAGGCTTATTTAAGCATATTAAAAAAGAAGACTTGCTTTATAAAGATCAATTTTTTCCTATGGCATGGGACTTAGCTTTTATGTTTCCTATGTTGGAGATGAGTTCTAAGGGTCATTTTAAGTGTATTAAAGACGTTCTGTATGTTTATAACCAAAGCAATATACTAAATGATTTTAAAGTTGATAATAAACAGCAGCTGTTTCTGGAGCAAATAATTCGTGCCAAAACTCCTTATCAACCTTTAGAAGAACTTCCATTTCTTAAACAAAAATAATTTATGTTTGTGCCCAACTTGACTCCCACCAATGAATAGCTAGAGATTCTGGCTTTACTACTGCTTTTTTAATTGACTCAAATGTTAATAAACTCCCGGGTGGATTTAAATGACCGAGCGGATATACAAAAGAAGGTGGTAAAGCTATGTCTTTAAAATTTTGTTTTGTATGTTTTAAAAATGTCTCACTAAAAAATCCGGGTCCGGTAGTTGCAATTATATTTTTGGAACTTTTATCTATTGTATAGTGCTTAGGCAAATCATCAATATAGCCTTTTACAATGGGATGTTTAGGTGCAGCAGCAACTAACCCATTAGCTAAAAGATATACAAAACAATCTGCTGGATGAAATGCAGTATAAAAATCTAAGTTATAATTAAGTATTTTAAAAGCTTCTGGGTTCAAACATTCAAAATCCGTATCTATATAAAGGCCGCCGTATGTATAGAGTATCTCCATACGTAAAATATCGGATTTAGCCCCATAATTAGTTTCTTGATCATAAATAGCTTGATTAAAGAGTTTAAGCTCTTTTACTTCTTTTTCTGTCCATAATTTATATGTCCAATTTGGTCCTAGATTTTGCCATGTTTGTTGCCATTTTTTATATTTTTCTGGAAAAGGACTTCCCAGCCATATTTGGTGTACTAACAAAGGAATACGAGGTGTTATATTTTGAGGTTGCCTAAAAGGGTAATTTTTAGAATACAGTGTACGGCAAAGTGAATCTAAATTACTTAAAAAATCAGGTTCAAAACTAGAGCTTGGTAGCTGCTCTTTTTTATTTATATATTTAAATAAATAGTTATAAAAAGGGGCATAATGCTTATCATTTTTTCCAAATGAAGTATCGTAATCAATAATAGTTTTATTTAAATAGTTAGATGCAACACAGACTGTAGTATGCATAAAAGCTAGTGACACAAACCGTAATAAAAAATACGGTGAAAATATATTGAGTAGTGTAAAATTCATGATTATATGCTTAAGTAATTTTGTGCTAATGTTTTAACAGCTTGTTTGATAGTTGTTTGTTTAGCTTGGCTTGTGCTATGTGTTAAGGCTTCATCGAGTAAATAGACTAAAGCTTGAGCCTGCTCTGTATTAAAGCCCCGAGTAGTAATAGCTGGTGTGCCAATACGTATGCCACTGGTAATCCAAGGTTTTTCTGGATCAAATGGTATACAACTACGACTTACGCTAATGCCAGCTGATTCTAAAACCGCTTCTGCTGCGCGACCAGTTATATTTTTAGAGCGCAAATCCACTATAAATAAATGATTGTCAGTGCCACCGGCAACTATGCGGTAACCTAACTCTTTAAATGTTTGAGCCATAGCTTGAGCATTTTTGATAACTTGTGTTTGATACTCTTTAAATTCTGGCTGCTGAGCTAGTTTAAACGCTACAGCTTTAGCTGCTATAGTATGCATAAAGGGGCCACCTTGAATACCGGGCATAATAGCTCGATCAAGAATGTCTTTAAATTCTGTTTTGCACATTACAAGGCCGCCGCGAGGGCCGCGTAGTGTTTTATGTGTTGTACTTGTGACAAAGTCTGCAAATGCAAGCGGACTTGGGTGTAAATCAGTTGCTACCAGGCCTGCTATGTGTGCTATATCAGCCATAAAATAAGCCCCAACGGATTTAGCAATAGAGCTAAAACGTTCAAAATCTATAAAGCGTGAATAAGCAGATGCTCCGGCAATAATTAATTTTGGTTTATGCTCATGAGCAAGTTGCTCAAGGTGATTGTAGTTAATGTGTTCGGTTTCACGATCAACGCCATATTGAACGGTGTTGTAGAAGCTGCCTGAAAAGTTAACACTGTGTCCATGAGTAAGATGGCCGCCAGATGCTAGACTCATGCCCATAATAGTATCACCAGGTTTTAATACAGCAGTGTATACAGCCATGTTAGCTTGAGATCCGGCATGAGCTTGTACGTTTGCGTGCTCAGCTTTAAAAAGTTGCTTACAGCGCTCTATTGCGAGCGTTTCAGCCTCATCGACAAACTTGCAGCCACCATAGTAGCGTTTACCGGGATAGCCTTCAGCGTATTTATTGGTAAGCACTGAGCCCATGACTTTGAGTATTGCTGGGTGAGTATAATTTTCTGATGCTATAAGATTAATCTCTTGTGTCTGGCGTGTTTGCTCTTGTTCAAGAATAAGGGCTATTTCTGCATCAATAATAGATAAAGTATTCATAGATGTTTACACTCTAAAGACATATAAATTTTATTGCTAGCATACTGTAAAAAAAGAAGAAAAAATAGCAAAAATTTAGTATCTCTCCGTTAGGTAAAATATACAGTTAAGTACGAGCTTGCTTTTTGCTTAAAGCAAGTGCTGTAACTATTAATTTGCTTTTTTATGCTGAGCTTTTTATACTTAAATAATAATCTATATCGATGTAACACTCTTTTACACAAAGGATACATTGTGGTCTTAGCTGGAGATCTTCGTAAAGGCGCTAAATTATTATACAAAGGCGAACCTTATACTGTTATTGAATATCAACATGTAAAGCCTGGTAAAGGCGGTGCTTACATGCGTACAAAGATGAAAAATTTGATAAGCGGTCTTGTTCATGAGGAAACGTTTAGAGCTGAAGAAAAGCTTGAAACTCCCAATTTAGAATACCGTGAAATGTTATACTTGTACGAAGATGATGGTCTCTATCAGTTTATGGATCAAGAAAACTATGAGCAAGTTGCTTTAAATAAAAATCAACTAACCGATGTGAGTGACTTTCTAAAAGAACAAACCATATACACTATATTGTATTTTGGTGAAAAACCAATAGCAGTAAGTGCGCCCTTGTTTATGAATTTAGAAGTTAAAGAAACAACACCAGGTGTGCGTGGTGACACGGCTCAAGGTGGCGGTAGTAAGCCTGCAACATTAGAAACTGGTCTTGTAATACAAGTGCCTTTGTTTGTGTATGAAGGTGACATTATACGTGTTGATACACGTGATTCAAAGTATATTGAACGCGTAGAAAAGAAAAAGTAATTATAAACGTAACTATATTTGACAGTATCTAAGGTGGGGCTATGAAAGATGATATGCAGCGTCCAGAGGCAGAGTGTAATGATGAGCTCCTGGTTGATGATCTACCCCTTGAGGACCAACGGTCGGTAGTCTTTCATCTTTTATATGCTCTTGATACATTTGATTATCAAGTTACTTTAGAATCTATAGCAGATAACTTTGCTAAAGGCTACGGTATTATAATACCAACTACCAGTCGAGTATTTTTAGAAGCACAAGCTATAGCAGATGAACGTGAACAATTAGATTTGCTTATGATGCCACTGCTAGCTAATTGGCGATTTGATAGACTTGGTGTATGTACACGTATTATCTTGCGCTTAGGTGCTTGGGAGATACTGCGTACTGATACAGAGCCAATTATTATAATTAACGAAGCTATTGAACTTGCAAAAGGTTTTGCAGAAAAAGATGCTTATAAATTTGTTAATGGTGTTCTGGATGAAATAGCTAAGCGCCATAAAGAGCCTGCTAGTATACCTGAATAATTTAAAAAAAAGAGGTGCTATTTAAAGCACCTCTTTTTTTTAACCGTTATGGTAAAAATTATCGTGGGCAATTTTCAAAGTTATGTTTACTTAAGCTAATAAACTCTAAGTTTGGGTTAAACATAGCCGCGCTTATAGTCATATTAGAAGCAGTTCTTATTAATACATTACAACGAGCAAGTAACAGTACATCAATTAAGCATTCCAGGCCCTGTTTGAAATGTGAATAACTAGTATTAATGTGAAGTGGTGCTCCGTTACTTGATCTAACTCCATCTGTGTAGTATAGGTTGTTGTGTTTACTTTTGATAACATTGAGAAAATTTTGATCATCAGTAGCTACAAATATTTTATACGATTTACCATTAAGTGCCCTGATTCTATTTTGTAGAACGTTAAGTACTTTTTCGTAGCTTACGGGAGCTGCTTCAGAAGATTTATCTGTACCGCGGTAATGTATACCAATTAAAAAAGTATTAGTTAAGTGGGCGTTATAAAAGTTATCAACTAATCGCTGAACGTATGGTTTTATTTTAATATACTTTTGTATAAGATAATTGCCTCTTTGTCGACTCATTTTACACAATGTATTCATGGCATGAGGCCAATTATCGGTATTATCATTAGTAAATCCTAAATTTTTTCCTACTTGTAAGGGTTGAAAGTAGTAATTCCACCAATTTGCCCCAAATTTAGGATCATAATAAAGTCCTTTAGTACCAAAATCTATTTTAACTCCAGAACATTGTTGTTTATCAAAACTATCTAGCATGCTTAAGGCAACATTAAAAACTGAAAAAAATCCTGAATCTTGATTTTTGAAAATAAGATACTCTTTTGCGTATAGTGGCGAGTAAGAGTAGCTCATGCATAACGTATATAATATTAGACTTAGAGTGAAATGCCTATTAGTAGAGATAAACATATTTTTCCTTTTTATGAGTATAATTTTTAATAAGAACGCCCATGGCAATTTGCCCAGATATGTTCATTTAA
>JACDHA010000003.1 GCA_013821315.1 Candidatus Dependentiae bacterium
CCCAAGCTCCCCTAAGGTTAAAATTCAACTATTTAGGCACTGCGAAGTATAGTCTGAAAACACATAGCTTGCAAGTTTTTTCTCTGTAAGAAGCAATAGCCCATGCTTACCTGCTAGAGTTTTTTAAGAATAATACTTTAATAATAATAAAAATTAATTATTGTATATCTGAAAATAATAGTGTAAGATTAACATAAAATACACATAAATCTCATAACAAGAGAGAGAACCTATGAAAAAATATATTTTAATCTTATTAACTGGTGTAGCATTTCAAAACTTAGTCGGTATGCAGAGAAAAAGCTGGGATGAAATGGCATTTGACGTTCTAGATTCAGATAGTACAGCTAATCCATTGTTTATTAATAGCCAGCAGGCTAAATCCTTGCCAGGCGCATCACTTGAAATACGTAAAAAACAAAAGGAATTACTAAAAAGTATGAGTCAAACTGAAGATAAGCAATATAAAGAAATGCTAGAAAAGCAAACAGTGGAAATAAAGAAGCTTTTAGAGCGGGGTGCTAGTGCCAACGCAGTAAGTAAAGATGGCTTTTCACTACTTGATGAAGCTGTTGCGTATAAAAATCTTCCTTTAGCAAAAGTGTTATTGGAAAAAGGTGCTAAAATTAATCAAGAGAATAAATACCATGATACCCCTTTAGTTAGGGCTCTAATGGTGGATGATATTCCTATGGTTAAATTTCTTATTGATAATGGAGCAGATATTAATGTATTAAGAACGAAAAGCCAAGGCGGCAAAGAAAGCTTACTTCATAGAGCTGTAAGACATGGTTATATATACCAGATTAAACCGTTATTGGCATTCGGTATAGATCCCACTATTAAAGATAGTAATGGCAAAACTGCCCTTGAACTAGCAAAAAGTGTTGCTCAAGCGGGTAGTCTGCCAGCTAATCCACTGCCCACTATTTCTTTAGAGGACCTAAAACAGATACCGCAAACTATAGAAGAATATATTAAAGTATTAGAGCAAGCTACTACTAAACCAACTAAAGATACTTTGCGTGAAGCTGTTAAGCAAGGGTATTTAGTTTTAGTTAAAAAGCTATTACAAAAAATGAATTTTACTTCTCAAGAGTTAAGTCAATATGGCTCATTGGCAGAACAACAATTTAAAAGGTCAGGTATAGGTATTTATCAGGATATAGCAGAGCTCTTAAGAAAATATCAAGAGGCATTAGATACTCTTGCACGAGCATCTTCTAAAACAGGCGATCAAATGCCTCCAGAAGTAGCTCGTCTAATTGCAAAAAAGGTTATAGGTTATACAGCTTCTTCTAAAAATTAGATAAAAGCTTTTCTAAAGTTAGATTCTATAAGAGAAGAGGTGGATACTAAAATATCCACCTCTTCTCTTATGAGCTTTAAAGTTCGACTATTTAAAAATAGGTAAGTATACTTTTTAACGTTAATGAGACCTGTTTTTCTAACCCCAAGATAGAGTATATTCATGAATTCTTTATTTTATTCACTTTGGTATATACAAATAATTTTTGAATCATTACCTATTAGCAGCTCTGGGCATTTAGAACTTATTCAGCGGTGGCTTGTCTGGTATAAGAAAATACAGAATAAATTAATCTTAACTGAGCAAGTGGAACATATAATGCATATTCCAACACTCTTTGTTGTTGGGGCTTATATGTTAGAAAAATGGGGCTATTTGCTTTTAGATATATCTAAATATGCTCATACAATTATATATATAAGTATTCTTGTTTTTACAGCTAATGCATGTACCGGACTAATGTATTATTTTTTTAAAATTCTCAAAGCTCGCGGTAAGTTGTTTATGCCTTTGTGGCTCGGCTTTCTTGTAACAGCACTTTTATTGCTTTCTCTCTACAGTGCACCATTAGGAGTAACTAGCATGCCGTCGTTACTACAAGCAGCGCTTATTGGTACAATTCAGGGCTTGGCCCTACTTCCAGGTATTTCTCGTCTTGCTAGCACTTGTGTAGCAGGTATATGGCTTGGTTTAACGCCACTGGCAGCCTTTGTCTTTTCATGTACTATACAGTTCCCCTTACTTCTAGTAGCTGTAGTCCGCGGCTTGTGGAGTGCGCGTAAAAGCAAAGATATTTCGCTGTTTTATCCAGTAACTTATTCGCGTACACTTTTGTTGATTTTATCTACTTTTCTGGCATACCTGCTATTGCAACTTATGGCCTATTCAATGGAATATGGCCTTTTTGCTCAATGGGGTTGGTATATGCTTAGTATAACCATACTTGCTTTTGCAAACAGAAAATACTTAAAGAGTATACTCTAGCTAAAGTTTATCTGGTACCCGTGGAGGCCTGTGTAAGACTTCATCTGAAGCTGCGGCCTATGAAGCGAGAAGCCTCCTCCTTTAGCTCGAGGAGATATCACAGAGTGTGTTTAGCTATAACACTAGCGACATTTAGATTTAATGGTTGCACAGTTGCTATTCTAGCATCTGTAAGAGATAGCGCTAGAGCATAGTTTTTTAATACCCTAACTATAGTGCTATAAGGTGCATTGAATTGTACCGATAATCTACCACAAAAAAGAATTTCTTGGAGCGTTGGTTGTAATATAACTAATAAAGACTTAATGAGTGCAAGATCGCTGATTATAATAGCTGCCTGAAGAGTATTAAGTGTAGGTTGTGTTTGAGCTTCGTGCATAATAAGATTTTTATACTGATTCATTCTGATTTCTAATAACTCAGCAGCTCGTTTTTTGTTTCCTCGAGGACTTGCTATCTCTTCAAAGTTTATTATTTGAGCTAAGCTTAAAGCAGCTTGATAACTTTTATTTTTTAAAAAAGGATTAGCTTTGTAGTTTAATAGAGTTTGTATCATACCATCGGCACCTTGGGCTGCAGCTAAATGCAGTGGTGTTTGGCCGCCCTGTGTAGAGCTATTTACGTTAGCACCTTTAAGAATTAAGAGCTGTGCTATGTCGCAACGACCTTGCTCTGCAGCTACGTGAAGAGGAGTATAGCCATAGCTATTGACGGCATCTACAAGCGCACCATATTCTATTAATAATTCGGCTATTTTTAAAGGTCCACGACTGTGAGCAGCTGCATGGAGGGCGGTCCATCCTGTACTGTCAGTTGCTTTGGGATCTACGCCTTGTTTTAAAAGACATTCAACCTCTTGGGTTTTTGATTGGATAGCAGCAGCGCGCAGTTGACTCTCCAAATCCATTGCATTGCAATTAAGAGTATAGGCAAGTAACAATAACAAATAATTTTTCATTGAGTTCCTTAAGCACGGGATTAGGTTTTTTTAACTAGGTAATCAGTTTGCCAGTTAATGGTATATTAGTCAAAAAACATCAATAGCTAAGAAATGACTATAAAAAATTAAATAAATTAAATAACATACTGAGTAATAATTTTGGCTATATCAGCAGGAAATGGCCTATCGCCTTTATGCCCTTGAATAAACATAAGAACATAAACATAATTAGTTAACATTGTGTATATTTTTTTGTAATTGGTTTTTTGAGTAAGAATATACTTTTGTTGAGCTAAAGTATTGAGCTCACGTATTTGTTCAAGGCTTGGTAGTAATTTTAGAATAAGCTCTTTTACAAGGCTACAATAGCATTTTTCAATTGCTGTATGGAGCATATCAAAAGTAGCGGGTTTAGTTTTAATAGCAGTAAGAAATTGAGTATAGTCTTCCAGAGCGTTTAATTTTTCTCCAGTTAGTTCAGCATTGTTATTTAGTAATAATTCTTGCATTTCTGGATGATTTTGTAGAGCAGTATAACAAGATGGTAAACAAGAAGGACTAGGTACTTTAGTAGCCTGTGCGTTACTGTTATTTAATTTTGCGCTGTTGAGAAGTTTATTTGATGAGCTTAACAGTTGTGGCTTAAGCATCTGCTGATTGTCGTGCATGGTAAAGATAAAAGAGGGAAGCAGCGTAAGAGCACACAAAAATAATTTCATAGCTGTATCCTTAAATAAATAGACTTAATATTTTTTTAACATAGTATTAATTCTACTTATTTATTTTATATTTGTCAATAATGTTGTGCCAAAATATACCAGGTAAAAACTATTATGTGCTCTAGTAAGAACTATTAATAACTATTTTTTTGTTAAATTTTTAAGCTCTTTATGGTTGTGCAGCATCAAGAAATATGTGGCCTTGAAGAGCTAGTTGCTCATTATGCGTAATGCCGTATCTTTTATAAAAAGCATGCACCGTAGCTTGATATTTAAAAGCATCTTTGCCTGATTGGTAATTAGCATGTTCGCCGTGATCGAGTTCAAGTAAATACACCTGTGTGCGGCCAGATTTTTTAAGCTTTGTATATAAATTACGGCAACTTTCTAGCGAAATTAATTTGTCTTGTTTGGAATGAATAAATAATACAGGTAGATTTTTATCTAATTTATCTATAACGTCTATAGGTTTAATGCCGTGTTTATTATAGGCAGCAAAGTGCCATTGCAATTCAATTGCTTCTTGCATGCTTGTATTGTTATGAGCGTATTGGGCTTTTAGGTACTCTACAATATGTTCTAGGCTATCAAAAGGTGCTTCAAGTATCAGTGCTTGTATATGTTTAGGCTGCTCAAGGGCAGTAAAGGTAATAGTAACTGCTGCGCCACGAGAAACGCCCATAAGCACTATGCCCGATGAAGTGGAGCTTTTTAATACTTGTTGGTAAGCTTGTTTAAGCGCATGAATATCAGCTTCTTGTGCTAAATTTACTTTAGCCTCATCCATAGGAAGCGGTAATCGTTTGCCGTTAACTACTTGGTAGCGCATCTCAGGAAAATCAAAGGTATGAGTGTGATTGTCTAAAATAAACCAATGAGCAGGATTGCCCGGCTTGTACCAATAGACTTGCTCTGCGCCACCACCAAGACCATGAGAAAATATAAAATGTGTTGGTTGCGTTTGGCTGTAAGAAAAACGTGTAGTAACTACAAGTAACATAAAAAGTATAAAGCTTACGCCGTACATAGGATCTCCGCGGTTAAGATTTTTGAGCGATTCTTGAATAGCATAGAATTTTTAGTATAGATTTGAAAGTATATTACCAAGGAGATCTGCAATGGTTACTCTACTTAAACTACTTAAACACTGGTTATTCAGTTTTGGTCTGCTGGCTAGCACCGTGTTTATGATGCTTGCGCTTATATCTTATAGTCCATATGATAGTTCTCTTATTTACGATACCACTCAGCCAACGGTTATCCATAATTATATGGGACCGTTTGGTGCCCAGTGCGCGGGGTTGCTTTTTTACGTATTTGGGCAATCAGCCTTTCTTATAATTTACCTTTTTGGTATGCTTACGTATAGTTTTTTTCGCTATCACACTATGAGGGTTTTGCAATTTCGTGCTTTAGCTCTTATAGGCCTTTTGTGTATAAGCAGTTGTATTGAATACACTTATACCTTAGGTGTAATTAAGCGTATATATCCAGGAGGTGTGTGTGGTGTTGCGGGTACCTATCTGTTATCAAAGTGTCTTGAGTCATGGCAGGTATCTTTATTTTTATATACCGCTTGCTTGTCACTGGTAGTGCTTATTGTTCAGTTCTCTTGGATAAGTCTCTGGTACCCACTAGGTAATTATATAGCGAGTGGTAGATTATTTGTTTGGCTGCAGCAGCTTGTTGTAAGTTGTATCGAGCACATAGTAGCTGTTAAAAAAGTGGCTAAAGAGTGGGTTTATAGTGGTTTTTATACGCAAGAAAAAGCAGTAATATACGATGATCCTTTTTGGGATCTGTTTATTCACCCAGCACAACAGTATAAAGAAGAGCCAAAAACAGCGCACATTAAAGCGGCTGCCAGTAAAAAAGAGGCTCTTGAAGACGTTGTGTTTGAAGATGAAGAAGTGGTATTTGATGTGTATAGGCTCCCTCAGCTTAAAATGTCTGCTAAAGATAAAGCTGTTCGGCCTGAGCGTATGGGCAAAGATGATAGTGCTCAACAAGCACGTGCACTTGAGTTTAAACTTGAGCAATTTGGTATTGAGGGAAAAGTAGTTCATATTATGAATGGCCCTGTAGTAACTCTTTTTGAGTACCAGCCTTCAGCAACCACCAAAATAAGTACTATTATTGCTCGCGAAGATGATTTGGCTTTAGCACTGCAAGCATTAAGTTTACGTATTATTGCCCCTATACCAGGCAAATCAGTTGTTGGCTTTGAAGTTGCTCAAATTATAAGAGAAACGGTCTACTTTTTTCAACTTGCTGAAAGCAAGCAGCTGAGTGAATTTAAAGGTGAATTGCCTCTTGTTTTAGGTAAAGATACCCAAGGCCGCGACAGTATTATAGATTTAGCCTCTACCCCACATTTACTTGTAGCAGGATCGACTGGTTCAGGAAAATCCGTAGGGCTCAACAGCATGCTTGTTAGTTTGCTTCTTACAAGAACACCTGATGAGGTGCGATTGATTTTAATAGATCCTAAACGTTTAGAATTTGCTGGTTACAACGACATAGCACATCTGGTATTTCCTGTTATTGTTGAACCGCAACGTGCTATTTTGGCTCTTAAGTGGGCACTAAAAACTATGGAAGATCGGTATACTCATATGGCTAAAGTGGGTGTGCGTAATATAAAAGAATATAAAGCAATACGTGTTCAAAAGCAGCTTGAACCTATGCCGTTTATTGTTATCATGATCGATGAACTTGCTGATCTTATGATTACTGCTGGCAAAGAAGTAGAACAACTTATTACACGGCTGGCGCAGATGTCTCGTGCAGCAGGCATACATCTAGTTATAGCAACTCAGCGTCCTTCAGTTGATGTTATTACCGGGCTTATTAAAGCAAACTTGCCTAGTCGAATAGCATTTAAAGTTGCTTCAAAAATAGATTCACGCACCATACTTGATGCACAAGGAGCTGAAAAGTTACTTGGTCGTGGTGACATGTTATATTTAGATTCTCAGGGAACTCTTAAGCGTATTCACGGAGCCTATGTAACTGATGAAGAAGTAACAGCAGTAGTAAACCAAGTTAAAAAGCAGCGTTCAACCGATTACTGTTCTTTAGAAACATTTGGTGGTCATAACGTAAGCCAAGATGTTGAAGATACCTTACTTCCAGAAATAGTAGCATTTGCGCAACAAAAAGACGAAATATCTATTTCCCTTGTACAACGAGTGTTTAAAATTGGGTACAATCGCTCGGCACGCATTGTAGATCAGTTAGAGACTAAGGGCTATATTTTTCCTGCAAATGGTAGTAAAATGCGTAAAGTTAATAAGACCCTTCTAGACAGATAAGATGCCAGTTGCAAGTATTGAAAATAAAAGCTATCTTGGATAGGAGTTATATTTTAAATTTAATTATTGACAAATGTTAAAAATCAAGCCGCTTTGGCCTCAATTAATTTTTGTTTCATGTTAGTTGTAAAGCATGGAGTTTGAGCAATGCATTTAGACCAGAATTTCTTAAAAACCGTTTTAACTAATGGTACCTTTTCCGATGTAGCAATACCAGCTGATGCTGAGTTTAGCGTTGATTCGCGCTTAGTAACGCCTGGATCTATTTTTATTGCACTTAAAGGTACACGTGTTGATGGTCACGATTTTATCAAAGACGCACTTAGTCGTGGAGCTGCAGGTATAATTATTAGTAATGATCGCAAAGATGTTATTAAAACTCTTGGCGCAACAGCTCTTAAAAAAATAGCGCTTATACAAGTACCGTCTCCACAAGAGGCCTTACTGCAACTAGCTACTGCATGGCGTGAAAAGTTTTCATGCCCTATTATTGGCATTACCGGTTCTATTGGTAAAACATCAACCAAAGAGATGCTTGCTAATATTTTACGTATACAAGGCTTACCCTTTATAGCGTCTTATGGTAACCAAAATACCACTATTGGTATGTCTCTTAATATCTTACGTATGCGCAGTGAGCATAAGGTAGCTATTTTTGAAATGGGCGTAAGCCGTCGTGGCGAAATGGCACGTATGGCAGCTATAGTAAGGCCAACAACGGGTATTATAACCTCTATTGGTCATAGCCATATGGAAGGTTTAGGATCACTTGCTGATATTGCTAACGAAAAACGGGATATTTTTAAGTATTTCAAAGAAGACAATATCGGTATTATAAACGGTGATCAACCAGTTCTTGCAACTATTTCGTATATGCATCCAATTGTAAAATTTGGTTGTAAAACAACAAATCAGGTACAAGCACGTAAAATACAAGCTAATAACTTAAATAGTTATTTTATGCTTAAGCTCTATAAAGAGCGCTATAAAATTATGCTTGATACTAACCATGCTGGACGTGTAATTAACGCCCTAGCTGCTTCAGCTGCAGCCTATTTGTTAAATATACCGCATGACACTATTGTTAAAGGTGTTGAAGTACCGTTAACAATAACAGGGCGCTTTGAACAAGCACAGTTAAAAGCTGCCAAAGGCATTTTAATTAACGATTGCTATAACGCAAGCCCTGAAAGTGTAAAAGCTGCATTACTTGCTTTTGAAAAAGTTGAATCAAAAGGTCAAAAGATTGCCGTTATTGGTGATATGCTTGAGCTTGGTGTTAATAGCGCATTTTGGCATCGTCAAGTAGGTCGCTTTTTGCGTAAAGTGCCTTCATTGCATCATGTAATTTTAGTAGGTGACTTAGTGCAATGGACCAAAAAAACATTGCCTGTAGGGCTTACTCATGAGCATGTAGCTAGCTGGCAAGAGGCCGTTGACTGTGTAAAAGTAAGACTTGATCGTGAGGCTGTTATTTTAGTTAAGGGCTCTCGTGGTGTAGGACTTACTAACCTTGTTACTCAATTGGTTGATGCTTCACTATGACAAAAATCTATCATAAAACGGTATTGATTAACGAAGTACTGCAGTATTTAAACCCACAACCAAACAAAGTATACATCGACGCTACATTTGGTGGTGGCGGTCATACGCGTGCTATTTTAGATGCTGAACCTAACTGTAAGGTTATTGCAATCGATTGGGATAAAAACGCTATAGAGATTAATGCTCCTGCTTTAGAGGCAGAATATGGCGACCGTTTTACTATTTTGTTTGGTGGCTTTGGTAATCTTACTCAAGTGCTTAAAAAAGCAAAAATAGGTAAAGTTGACGGTATCCTGGCCGATTTTGGTACATCACAGTATCAGATAGCAGAGCTTCCTGGTTTTTCATTTAACGTTGATACTCCTTTAGATATGCGTATGTCTCCTGGTTTTTATAAAACTACAGCAGCTCACATTATTAATCATGGTCAAGAAGAAGAAATAGCACAGATTTTATTTGAGTATGGTGAAGAATATAGTTCTCGCAAAATTGCCCGTACTATTGTTGCTTACCGCAAAGAGCAAGGCCCAATACGAACAACCAAGCAGCTTGCTGAAGTTATTACCAGTATTATCCCGCGCTTTAGCAGACCGGTGCATCCAGCAACTAAAACCTTTCAGGCATTACGTATTTTTGTTAATGATGAGCTAAGTCACATAAAATCGCTGCTTTCTCATTCAGCTGAATTGCTTCATGATCATGGTCGCATTGTGTGTATTAGTTTCCATTCACTTGAAGATCGTATAGTCAAACAGTTTTTTAGAGATCATAAAGATACCTATACTATTTTGACACCCAAAGTAGTAACAGCAACTCAAGAAGAGCTTGATTTAAATGCATCAGCACGATCTGCTAAACTGCGTGCAGCTGAAAAGAAATAGTAACTTAGTTTTTTTATAACTCTAGATTTTAAAGCAGAAAGAGGCTCACGATATAGTGTGAGCCTCTTTTTTATTGCTTATTTTGGGTTTACTGAACAGCGCAGTAAGATAGAATCTTATTGATATTTTCCATAACTGTTGATTGCTGAGGTCCTTTGTCTAAACCAGCTAATAGTTCTTGTAGAAATTCAGCATAATCAATGTGTGTAGTAATAGTTAGTTCTATTGGCGTTAGGCCTAACTTGTTTTTAGCACCTAAATTATCAGTGCCACCAGTAATATGCCACAAGAGAAGTTCTAATACGTTTCTGCTTTTGTGATAAAAAGCTTTATGAAGTAAAGTATTACCTGCTTCATCGGTGATATTTAAACTAAAACCCATTTTTAAAAATTGTTTTACCGCGTCGCTGTCATCAGCAGCTACTGTATCAAACAGTTCTTGGGCTTTAGCAGAAAGATACTGTCTTGCAGTGGCGTTTGCGTAAGCTTTGTTTTGTAATAGTTTCATTACAGCAGGCGTGTTATTGGTAGCCACTGCTTTAAGTAAGGCTTGTTGATTTTCTTGAGCTTTTTTAAGGTTACGCATATGGGCTATATCGTAATGTATAGAAGCGCCATGAGCAAGTAACTGTTCTATTACATTTGCATTCTTAGAATATGCAGCTAGAGCAAGTGCTGTCTCGCCATTTCCTCTTTGAGCATCAATAAGAGCACCATATTTAAGAAGTATTTCTATTACCTGTGTATTGCCTTTGAACACAGCATAACAGAGTGGTGTGTTACCATTACCTAAAATATCTTTGATATTAACATCAGCATTTTGCTGAACTATAAGATTTTCAATTCTCGTTATATTGCCACTTTTAACAGCTGCTAGTAGTTGTTGGTCTACTGTCCTAAGAGTCATGCCCTGACTAACAGAGGCAACGCTTATAATAAGAGCTAAAGGTATAAACTTAAATATCTTCATGAAAAGATCTTTCTTTTTTATAAATTATTATTAATATATAATTAAATATACAATAAATAACATATTTGTCAATTAATTAAGTGGTTAAGAGCGCTGGTAAATGCTGGAAATAAAATTTTAGTTGCTTATTAAGTTGAATTACTGGTAAGTGTAATATAGCAAAACAGTGACTTTTAATTGTGATGGATTAATATACTTAGCTAACAAGCAAAGTCTGCTCATCATGTAGCATAGAGTAAGACATGCCAGTTAAGCTTAGAACATATTGTAATTCGTGCTCTCTAGTAATTGATAGAGATCTTAATGCAAGTAAAAATACTAGATTATTACGGGGTAATCTGGCGACTAGAATATCCATCCTAAAAGTATGTCGAGCCAATACCATTATCTTACGCAATTAAGTTAAGTATTACTAGCTTAAAAGCCGGTTGAGGTTTACTATTTGATAAGTACTTAGATATGCTTTAAATAATTGACAATTTGACAAATCTGCGCAATATAGTACAATTTATTAAGTAATATAGTAAAACTAAAAAATAATTGGATGTAGAAATGAAAAAAATATTACTATTTTTAGTCCTAGGTAGTACTTGTCTAACCTATAGCATGTCTCTCTTTCAGATAACAGTTGATCACATAGAGCATAAAACTAGTTTTCAAAATTATTTACTAAATATATGTAATGATCTTAATGCACAGTTTCTAACTCAAGAGTATGCTTATGATTCTGATTATTGGATACTGCTTACAGCCATTAATCAATTAACAAGTAATATAGACTTTATAGTGCAACAGTATGGTAGTGTAGACTCCTTAATTACTATAGAAACAGCATCTACTTTAGAAAAAGCTCATTTATTAGTTGAAAAGTTAAGAAATATTGAACCATTACAAGCTATTTTTAATTCAACGCATACAAAAATAGCATATGATCAGTCGTTTAGAGCTTTAGGTATAACTACTCAATTGAGTGA
This sequence comes from Candidatus Dependentiae bacterium, assembly GCA_013821315.1. Lineage (NCBI taxonomy): Bacteria > Candidatus Babelota bacterium. Next base: position 11,637 of record JACDHA010000003.1, read on the forward strand.
TAACTTACTAGATACTATGCCTTTACCTAGTCAAGATCAAACATTTGAAATGTTAAATATCAATGAAACTATGCATGATACAGAACTAGAAGATATACTGTCTGCATTAAGTAATTCTTTAAATGAAGATCAAGCTATTAATTACAGTGAATTGCCAACTCAAGCTGCTTCTTATAGTGAGTTAGACGAAAATAATTACTTAGGGATTAACGAAGATAGTAGTAGTATGACTATAACCGATAGCTCTAAAAAACGTTTATCAGAAAATAGTGACCTTGGACCAACTTTGCGTAAAAGAAGAATCCGGCGTAAAAGCAGCACTATTACACCCCATAGTGGTATTAGTATTGACAGTAATAGTAACAGTAACTCTAGTGATAGTAGTATGCAAGATTTAGGTATACTACAACAGCTATTACAAGTAAACTCTGCTTTAGTAGAGCAGCTTATAAAAAAAATGTTTGAGCATTCGAATGTAAAAGAAGCTTGTATAGCTGGTAGTGGTTCAGAACAGCAGTACAAACAAAAACTACTTGCACGAAACTATTCATCAGATGAATTACGTAAGTGGTTAGAAATAATGGACGCAAAAACATCAAAATGGTGTACTGAGGCTCATAATAATACTCATGGTAAACCTGCTTATCTTTTCAGTAAAAATCCATCTTTTAATAGTACAAATAATTATATAATTGTAGCTTGTATACTTCCTTATTTAACTAAAGAAGACAAAGATTTTCTTTTTGCTCAATATTACACCCAATACACTAACAATGAACTAAAAAATAAAGCATTAGTGACACTGTATAATAAAATTAGAACTCATAAGAGTAGTTTTCGCAATATGTATAGCTCTTATTTACCTGATAAACTGAAACAAGTGAAAAGTATATTGAGCAATAAAGCAGTAAATACAACAGCTATAGGTGAGCAAGCTCAGGAGATGGCATTAGTAAATGCTTATGATGACAGTAATAGTAATAGCAACTCTATTGATAGTAGTGTACAAGATTTAGCAGCAATACAACAGCTGTTACAAGTAAACTCTACTTTAGTAGAGGAGCTTATAAAAAAAATGTTTATGCATTTAAATGTAAAAGAAGCTTGTATAGCTGGTAGTGGTTCAGAACAGCAGTACAAACAAAAACTACTTGCACGAAACTACTCAGATGATGAATTACGTAAGTGGTTGGAAATAATGGATGTAACAACATCAAAATGGTGTACTGAAGCTCATAAAGATAACCAAGGTAATTCAGCCTATGTTTTAAGTAAAAATCCATCTTTTAATAGTACAAATAATTATATAATTGTATCTTGTATACTTCCTTATTTAACTAAAGAAGACAAAGATTTTCTTTTTGCTAAATATTACACCCAATACACTAACAATGAACTAAAAAATAAAGCATTAGTGACACTGTATAATAAAATTAGAGGTCGGAGTAATAGTTTTCGCAACATGTATAGCTCTTATTTACCTAATAAACTCAAACAAGTAAAAAGTATAGTGAACAATAAAGCAGTAAATACAACAGCTATAGCTGAGCAAGCTCAGGAAATGAAAGTAGTAAATACTCATGAGGAAACTACTAATTTACAGTTGGCTTCTCAATCTCCGACAGAAGCAGAAGATATAGTAAGCTTATTGAGAACCTATGGCAATATTAATAATAGTGCTAGTAATAACAGTAACAGTAATGGTACTGGCCAAGAAATAACTCCAAGACAAGAAGCATGTAATACATATCCTGATGCTCTATTGCAAACAGCTTATGATGAAAGTAATAGTAACAGCAACTCTGTTGATAATAGTGTGCAAGATTTAGGTGTAGCACAACAGCCGCTACAAATAAATTCTAATTTGTTAGAGCAACTTATAAATAAAATGTTTCAGCATCCAACTGTAAAAAGAGCATGTATAGCTGGCAGTGGTTCAGAACAACAGTACAAACAAAAACTACTTGCACGAAACTATTCAGCAGATGAGTTAGATAAGTGGTTGGAAATAATGGATGTAAAAACATCAAAGTGGTGTACTGAGGCTTATACTAGTTGTCAAGGTCAAGTAGTCTATGTTTTAGGTAAAAATCCATCTCTTAACGCGACAAATAATTATATAATTTTAGCTTGTATAATTCCTTATTTAACTGAAAAAGATACAAGTACTTTGCTTGATTGGTATTATGAGTCTTACCTTAATAATGATGACAGAAACAGAAAACTACGGGTTGTTTATAATAAAATCAAAGTGATCACTAATAGCTTTCGGAAAATATATAGTTCTTATTTACCTAGTGAATTAAAACAAGCAAAAAAAAAATTGGGCAATGTAGCTAAACGAGCTAAGTCTATACCAGTGGTAAATGCTCATGATGAAACTACCAACTTACAGTTGGCTTCTCAATCTCCGACAGAAGCAGAAGATCTAGTAAGCTTAGTGAGAACCTATGGTAATGTTAATAATAATGCCAGTAGTGGTACTGGCCAAGAAATAAATCAAAGACAAGAGGCATGTAATACATATCCTGATGCTTTATTGCAAACAGCTTGTGATGAAAGTAATAGTAATAGCAACTCTGTTGATAAGAGTATGCAAGATTTAGCAGCAATGAAACAGCCGCTACAAATAAACTCTAATTTGTTAGAGCAACTTATAAACAAGATGTTTGAGCATCAAGCTGTAAAAATAGCGTGTATAACTGGCAGCGGCTCAGAGGAGCACTATAAGCAAAAATTACTTGAACGCAACTATTCAGTAGATGAATTAAGTAAGTGGTTGGAAATAATGGATGTAAAAACATCAAAGTGGTGTACTGAGTTCTATAAGGATAGTCATGGAGACAAGGCCTATGTTTTAAGTAAAAGGACATCTACTAATAGTACAAGTAACTATATAATTGTAGCTTGTATACTTCCTTACTTAACTAAAGAAGATAAAGATTTTATTTTTACTAAATATTACACCCAATACACTGATAGTGAATTGAAAAATAAAGCATCACTGGCACTGTATAATAAAATTAGAACTGGTAATAATAGTCTTCGCAACAGGTATAGCTCTTATTTACCTGATAAGCTGAAGCCAGTAAAAAGTGTATTGAGCAATAAAGCAGTAAATACAACAGCTGTAGGTGAGCAAACTCAGGTAGCGCCAGTAGTAAATACTCATGATGAAAGTATTGTTTCTCAATCTCAGAGAGCAGGAGAGGACTTGTCAAACTTATTAATAGACTGTGATGCTGTTAATAGTGGTATTAGTTTGGATAGTAACAGTAATGGTACTGACCAAGAGATAAATGAATGGCAAGAAATGTGTAACATGCAGCCAGAGGCTTTATTGCAAACAGACTTTAGTGAAAGTAATAGTAACAGTAATTCTATTTATAATACAATGCAACATTCAAATTTAGTACAACAGCCGTTACAGGTAAGTGCTCCTTTAGAAGAGCAGATTATAAACAAGATGTTTGAGCATCCAACTGTAAAAACAGCGTGTATAGCTGGTAGTTGTTCAGAAGAGCAGTACAAGCAAAAGTTGCTTGCACGAAACTATTCATCAGATGAATTACGTAAGTGGTTAGAAGTAATGGATGTAAAAACATCAAAGTGGTGTACTGACGCTTATACAGGTTATCGGAGTAAGCTTGCTTATGTTTTAGGTAAAAAGCCATCTAGTAATAGTACAAATAACTATATAATTTTAGCTTGTATCCTTCCTTATTTAACTAAAGAGGATAAAGATTTTATTTTTGATAAATATTACACCCAATACACTGACAGTGAACTAAAAAATAAAGAATTAGAGGCACTGTATCATAAAATTAGAGATCGTCGTAATACTAGTTTTCGCAACAGGTATAGCTCTTATTTACCTGATAAGCTGAAGGGAGTAAAAAGTGTATTGAGCAATAAAGCAGTAAACACAACGGCTATAGCTAAGCAAGCTAAGCCAATGCAAGTAGTAAGTGTTTATGATCAACAACCTATAAGCACTGCTCAAGATCAGGCAGCAGAGGGGCTTTCAAGTTTATTAAGAGGCTATAATACAGTTAATAGTAGTGTTGATTCTGATAGTAACAGTAATGGTACTGGTCAAGATATAAATCACGGGCAAGAAACGTCTAATATGCAAACTGATGTTCTATTGCAGAGAACTTCTGGTGAAAGTAACAGCAACAGCAACTCTGCTTATAAGAGCTTGCAAGGCTTAAGCGTAGTACAATCACCCTTACAGATAAACTCTGCTTTAATAGAACAAGTTGTAAAAAAGATGTTTGAGCATTCAATTGTAAAAGCAGCATGTATAGCAGGTAATGGCTCAGAAGCGCAATACAAGCAAAGTTTACTTGCACAAAACCATTCAGCAGAATACCTACTAAACTTATTAAGAATATATAGTACATCTATTACTAGTGATAGTAATCGTACTGGTCAAGAGATAGACCAAGCGCAAGAAGTCTTTAATGTAGAGTCTAATCCTCTATTTAAGACAGCTGCTAGTGAAAGTAATAGTAACAGCAATTCTATCGATAAGACTACGTAACATTCAAATTTAGCAACAGTTATTACAGATAAATTCTATTTATGAATCTTGTGTTAATAATTATGATAGAAACAGAAAACTAGGGACTGTTTATAATAAAATAAGAGCAGACAGTACTAGCTTTCGGAACATTTGTGATATCTCCTCGACCTAAAGGAGGAGGCTTCTCGCTTCATAGGTCGTAGCTTCAGCTGAAGTCTTACACAGGCCTCGACGAGCAGAGACGGTATATCCAGCCGCCTTTAACTTTTCTATACCTTGCTTTTTTATATTTAACGCAGCATTAGTATCTCTTGATGCTTTCCAACCACAACTGCAACTGTATATTCTTTAACTTACTGAACGGCACAATAGCATAGGATCTTTTCTATGATTGTTAACTGCTGAGTGTCTTTGTTTAGACTAGTTAAAATTACTTGTAAAAATTCAGCATAATCAAGACTTGTGGTAACCATAAGTTCTATTGGTGTAAGACCTTGGTTGTTTTTAGCATCTAAATTATCAGTTCCCTGGGTAATGCTTAGTAACAGTTTAAGCACATTCTTGCTTTTATGATAGAAAGCTTTATGAAGTAATGTATTACCTGCTCTATCAGTGATATTGAGACTAAAGCCCATTTTTAAAAACTGTTTGACTAGTACGCTATCATCCTTAGCAATCGCATCAAAAAGCTCTTCAGTTTTAGTAGAAAGATACTGCTTTACAGTAGTATCTGCATAAGCATTATTTCTCAATAGCTTTATCACAGCAAAAGCATCGTTGTTATTTACTGCTTTAAGTAAAGATTCCCGATTTGCTTGAGCTTTTTTAATTTCAGGTCTATGGGCAATATCAGGTGCTATAACACAGCCAAAAGCAATGAGCTGCTCTATCACCACATTTGCAGTGCCATTTATTGCAGCATGATGGAGTGGTGTCTGTTGGGTAGTATCTTCAGCATTAATGTCAGCGCCGTGTTTAAGAAGTAGCTCTATTGTATGAGTATAGTTACTTGTGTAGTTGCTGTACGCAGCAAAATGTGCAGCAGAATGCAGTGCTGTACATTCTTTGTTATCTTGAGCATTAACATCGCTAGGATGCTTAAGATGTTTAAGAAGTAACTCTGTTGCATTTGAGTGCCCTTTTATTGCAGCAGAGTGTAGAGGTGTCTTTTGACTAACACTTTGAGCATTAATATCAGCACCATGCTTAAGAAGTAGTTCTATGACTTTTCTATGGCCATATTCTGCAGCAAGACGCAGTGGTGTAGATTTATCATTAGATTGAGCATCAATGTTAGCACCGTGTTTAAGAAGCAGCTCTATTACATCTACATGTCCCTCTAATGCAGCAACATGTAATGGTGTATCCTTGTTAAAATCTTGAGCATTAATATCAGCACCATAACTAAGAAGGATCTCTACTGCATTTGTGCTTCCACCTGCTGCAGTAAGATGCAATGGTGTTCGGTTATCCATATCTTGAGTGTTAATATCAGCATCGGGCTCTGTTATAAGGCTTTCAATTTTAGCTCTATCACCATTTCTTGCAGCTTTTAATAGTTGTTGGTTTATTGTTCTAGGAGTCATGCTTTGACTAAGAGGGGTAATGCTTATAGTAAGAGCTAAGGCTATAAAAGTAAGTATTTTCATAAGAACAGCTTTCAATTTTTTATAAATTATTGATATATATAAAAAAAATATAACATAATTAATATATTTGTCAATTAAAATAGAGATGGTGAAGGTCAGTAAATGCTAGAGGCAAAAGTCTGTATAGAGCTATATAATAAGAAGGTAGCCTGGTTGCAGCAGCATATTAAGATAAGCTATGTATGGCTAAAAAGAAGTTTTAACTTATACTAGATTAAAAAAAAGAGGTTCAAATTATATTGAGCCTCTTTTTGTTATGTTCAATTTAATTTATTGAATAGTGCAAGAAGATAACATACTGTTATTAGTGGTTAACTGTTGAGGCCCTTTGTCTAGATTAGCTAAAATATCATGTAAAAACTCAGCATAATCTGAGCTTGTAGCAATAGTCAGTTCTATTGGAGTTAAGCCTTGTTTATTTTTAGCACCTAAATTATCAGTACCACCAGGAATGTGCCAAAAAAGAAGTTCTAGTACTTTTTTGCTTCTATGAGAAAAAGCTTTATGCAGTAATGTATTGCCAGCTTCATCAGTAATATTTAAGCTAAAGCCCATTTTAAGAAATTGTTTTACGACATTACTGTTATCAGCAGCAACTGCTTCAAAGAGCTCTTTAATTTTAGCAGAAAGATGCTTTTTTACAGGACCATTTGCATAAGCTTTGTTTCTTAATAGCTTAATTACAGCAGAAGAGTTATTGCAAGCTACTGCTTTAAGTAAAGACTGCTGACGTTCTTGAGCTTTTTTGATGGTAGGAAAATTAGCTATATTAGAGGGTACCTGACAGCTAAGAGCAATTAATTGTTCTATTACATTTGTATGGTCATTACTCGCAGCCATACTGAGTGGTGTCCAACCATTTTTATCTTGGGCATCAATGAAAGCACCATTTTCAAGAAGGATTTCTGTTGTATTTGTATGTCCATGTACCGCAGCATAATGAAGTGGTGCATGACCATTTTTATCTTGAGCATTAATAAGAGCCTCATGCCTAAGAAGCACTTTTATTGAATTTGTATGCCCCTGACCCGCAGCTATATGGAGTGGTGTGCAACCATTTTTATTTTGAGCATCAATAAGAGCGCCATGCTTAAGAAAGGTTTCTATTACATTTGCATGATCTTTAGTCGCAGCATAATGGAGTGGTGTGCAACCATTTTTATCTTGAGCATCAATAAGAGCACCATGTTTAAGAAGGGTTTCTATTACATTTGTATGTCCCAGGCTCGCAGCTATATGGAGGGGTGTACTTCCATTTTTATTTTGAGCATCAATGAGAGCATCATTTTCAAGAAGAGTTTCTATTGCATTTATATGTCCCAGGCTCGCAGCTAGATGGAGTGGTGTCCAACCATTTTTATCTTGGGCATCAATGAGAGCATCATTTTTAAGAAGGGTTTCTATTGCATTTGTATGCCCCTCTATTGCAGCAGAATGTAGTGGTGTTTTGCTATTTTTATCTTGAGCATCAATAAGAGCGTCATGTTTAAGAAGCACTTTTATTACATCTGTATGGTTTTTACTCGCAGCTAGATGGAGTGGTGTTGCGCCACCTTCACCTTGAGTATCAATAAGAGCACCATTATTAAGAAGGATTTCTGTTGTATTTGTATGTTTATGTCCCGCAGCATAATGAAGTGGTGCATTACCTTTTTTATCTTGAGCATTAATAAGAGCTCGATGGTTAAGAAGCACTTTTATTGAATTTGTATGTCCCTGACCTGCAGCTAGATGGAGTGGTGTGCAACCATATTTATTTTGAGCATCAATAAAAGTACCATGTTTAAGAAGGGTTTCTATTATATTTGCATGGTCTTTAATCGCAGCTAGATGGAGTGGTGTGCAACCATATTTATCTTGAGGATCAATAAGAGCATTATGGTTAAGAAGGATTTCTATTGCATTTATATGGTCATTACTCGCAGCCACATGGAGTGCCGTCCAGCCATTCTCATTTTGAGCATTAATATCAGCATGTTGTTCTGTTATAAGACTTTCAATTTTAGCTCTATCACCACTTTGTATAGCTATTAATAGTTGTTGATCTACTGTATGAGAATCAATACTGTGACTAAGATATGTAAGGCTTATCAATGATAAAACTATAAAGCTAATTATTTTCATAACATTGTCTTTCTGATTATTTTTTTATTTTAATTATTGTGAGTTTTTATTATAAGTATTTATTGAATAGAACAAGAAGATTTCGCGCTTTGTGCCGCTTGTATCTGTTGAGGCCCTTTGCCTAGATTAGCTAAAATATCATGTAAAAACTCAGCATAATCTGAACTTGTAGCAATAGTCAGTTCTATTGGAGTTAAGCCTTGTTTATTTTTAGCACCTAAATTATCAGTACCGCCAGGAATGTACCAAAAAAGAAGTTCTAGTACTTTTCTGCTTTTGTGATAAAAAGCTTTATGCAGCAATGTATTGCCAGCTTCATCAGTAACATTTAAGCTAAAGCCCATTTTAAGAAATTGTTTTACAGCACTGCTGTTATCTTTAGCAACTGCTTCAAAGAGCTCGTTGATTTTAGCAAAAAGATACTTTTTTACAGTAGCATTTGCATAAGCTTTGTCTCTTAATAGCTTAATTATAGCAGAAGAGTTCTTGCGCCCTAGTTCTTTAAGTAAAGACTGCTGATTTTGTTGGGCTTTTTTAATAGTAGGGTAATTAACTATATTAGATGGTACAGAGCAGCCAAGAGCGATTAATTGTTCTATTACATTTGTATGGTCATTACTCGCAGCCATACGGAGTGGTGTCCAACCATTTTTATCTTGGGCATCAATGAAAGCATCATTTTTAAGAAGGATTTCTGTTGTATTTGTATGTCCTGACCCGCAGCTAGATGGAGGGGTGTACTTCCATGTTTATCTTGAGCATCAATAAGAGCGCCATGCTTAAGAAGGGTTTCTATTACATTTGCATGGTCTTTAGTCGCAGCTAGATGGAGTGGTGTCCAACCATTTTTATTTTGGGCATCAATGAGAGCATCATGTTTAAGAAGGGTTTCTATTACATTTGTATGTCCCAGGCTCGCAGCTAGATGGAGTGGTGTTGCGCCACCTTGATCTTGAGCATCAATGAGAGCATCATGGGCAAGGAGCGTTTTTATTGCATTTGTATGGCCCTCAATCGCAGCTATATGGAGTGGTGTGCTGCCATATGTATTTTCAGCCTCAATAAGAGCACCATTATTAAGAAGGATTTCTGTTGTAGTTGTATGTTTACATCCCGCAGCATAATGAAGTGGTGCATGACCATTTTTATCTTGAGCATCAATAAGAGCGCCATGTTTAAGAAGCACTTTTATTGAATTTGTATGCCCCAGGCTTGTAGCTAGATGGAGTGGTGTGAAACCATTTTTATCTTGAGGATCAATAAGAGCGCCATGGCTAAGAAGGGTTTCTATTACATTTGCATGGTCTTTATTCGCAGCTAGGTGGAGTGGTGTGCAACCATATTTATTTTGAGGATCAATAAGAGCACCATGGTTAAGAAGGATTTCTATTACATTTGTATGCCCATTTATTGCAGCATAATGGAGTAGTGTCATTCCATTCTCATTTTGAGTATTAATATTAGTATGTCGCTCTGTTATAAGACTTTCAATTTTAGCTAGGTCACCATTTTTTGCTGCTTCTAGTAGTTGCTGATCCATTGTAGGAGAATCCATACTGTGACTAAGATAGGTAAGGCTCATCAATGATAAAGTTACCAATTTAATTATCTTCATAAGATTATCTTTCTAATTATTGCTCTAAGTTATTATTGCTATTATGCACTATAAAGCGTAGCATATATAGTGCAATTGTCAATTATAAAATCAGAAGCATAGAGTATGTGTTTAATCATTAATCAAATGGGCAGGGTGCCGCTATGTTTTGGGCCTTTGGTGCATTTAATCGGTTTGTTTTGATGAAACAAGAGCTTTAAAGTGATAGTAGAGAAGTTCAAGTACATTGTCTTTATCTCTTGCAGACTCGCCAGTATTGTTTTTTGTGCGTGGATTGGCGCCATGTACCATTAGTAATGTATTGTATGGGATCCACTATATTTTGGGTCTCTTTTTATACAATTTCGCACATACACTCTCTTGAATTGCTCGGTTGCGGTGGTCCTTTTAGCAATTTAAAGATAAATTCTTTTAAAAACTCAAGATGAGTAGTTGTAGCGACAGTGAGTTCTATAGGCGTTAAGCCAAGCTTGTTTTTTTTATCTAAAATAGTCGTACTGCCGGAAGTACTTAAAATAAACTCAAGCGCTTTTTTGCTTTTATACAAAAAGGCTATATGTAGCAATGTATTTTTATTTGCGTCAACTATATGTATACTAAAACCCTGTTTAAGAAGCTTTTTTAATTCGCTAATATCATCATGTTGTACGGCATAAAATAAATCTCTCACTTTAGAAGCCAAATATGCTTTAGCTGTTGGTGTTGCATAGACATTATTTTTTAAAAGGCTAATTATTTGAGCAGTATTATTTGAAATACAGGCTTTTACCAAGTTTTGTTGATTTTTTTTAGCCTGCTGGATACGAGGATTATTTAGTTCGTCAAGTAAAGGCTGTGGCATATAATTTACTAAAACTTCTAATATTTGATTAAATTTAGAGGTTAGGGCAACGTTTAAGAGAATTCTTTTGTTACTCTTACTTAAAACGTTTGACGCTCCTCTTTGTAGTAACAACTCAAGGACAGCTGTATGCCCATTGCGCATTGCACAACACATAGGTATTTCTCCATCAGTATCAACAGCATTCAGATGAGCACCTGCATTGAGTAATAATTCTGTTATCGCTACATATCCTAGGCTTACAGCACAATGTAAAGGTGTTTCTTTAAAAATAGTTCGTGTATTAACCTGAGCGTTAGAGCGTATAAGTAACTCTGCTACTTGAGTATTGCCCGATTCAGCAGCTAAGTGGAGTGGTGTAGTAAAGAATTGATCTTGGGCATTAACTTGTGCACCTTTATTAATAAGGAGCTCTGCGCCTACTAAAAACCCACTTTGTGCTGCCCAATGGAGAAGTGTTTGCTGATTTTCGTCTTGAGCATTAATGCAAGAGTTATCATGATTTATAAGATCTAAAAGGGTATCTGTTTGTTCAGTTCTAAGTGCTTTAATAAATGTATGTTTCAAAGAGCTTAAGTCCATGCTAGAAACTGTCGATCCTGTAAATAGTAAAAGATACACTAAATAGCCAGTTAATCTCATCAAAACTCCTAATATTATTGAATAGTGCAAAAAAGATTCCATTTGTTTTGAGGGTAAGCTGGCTGAGGCCCTGCTTGTAGCTGCTCTAAAAGCTCTTTTAAAAATTCAAAATGCTCCGTAGTAGACACAGCAATTTCTAAAGGGGTTAACCCATAGTTGTTTTTTGCATTTAAATTACAAGTGCCATGTGAAATACTTAAAAGAAGATGAATAACTTTTTTGCTTTTATAATAAAAAGCCTTATGAAGCAAAGTATTTCCTAACTTGTCTTTACAGTGCATGCTCAACCCGTTTTTAAGAAGCTTTTTTACAGCAATACTATCGTCTTGAGCCACTGCAGAGAACAATTCTTGTACTTTAAGGGCAAGAAAGTTTTTGACTTGTGCTGTTGCATAAACTTTGTTTTTTAAGAGCTTAAGTATTGTAATTATATTTTGTTTAGCTAGTGCTTGGGCAAGTTTCTGTTGATTTTGGCAAGCTTTTATAATGCTGCTGTTACTACTGTAAGAAGGTATGGCTGCACCATGGGCAATGAGGACCTCAAGAGCTTCTTTGTTATTTTGGTTTTCAGCTTCTTTTAGTGGTGTTATTTTTAAAGAGTCTTGAGCATTACTGTCTGCGCCATAATACAGTAGTAACTATAATGCTTTACTATAACCATTATAGGCTGCCCAATGCAAAGGTGTAGCTTTATTACTATCTAGAGCATCAATGTGAGCGCCATTTTTAAAAAGTACTTTTAGCACGCCAATTTGACCGTTATGTGCAGCTAAATGTAAAGGTGTAGCTTTGTCTTTATCTTGAGCATTACTCTCTGCTCCATAAGCTAAAAGCAGCTTTGCAATTTCTTTGTTTCCGTTGCGTGCTGCCCAATGTAAAGGGGTGAGTGATCGGTAATCTAAACTGCTACAATCTGCTCCATGAGCTAAAAGAAACTGCGCTGTTTGCATATGAGCATTCATAGCTGCCCAATGTAGCGGGGTGTACTGGTTGCTATCTTGACAGTTAATAAGAGTGCCATTGTTGCTCAGTAGAGCGAGTAAGCTCGTGTGGCCATTTGCTGCAGCGCAATGGAGAGGAATTTCATTTTGCTTATTGTGAGCATCGCTAAAAGCACCATGATGTATAAGCAGCTCTGCCACGTCTTTGTGTCCATTATAGGCAGCCCAATGAAGCAGGGTATTGCCCTCTGAATCTCTGCTATAAATATAATTAGAGTCTCTATTAATAGATTCTAAAATAAAGGGTATATCTGCGTGAATTACTGCTTCTCTAAGCTCTTGCTCATACCATTGCCGAGGTATATCAGGGTCCATAGAGTAACTGTATGTAGTGAGCAGCATGTATATAACTCTTAGAGCACTAAATGTTTTCATATTATCTCATAGATACTTTGTTTATGCAGTATTTATATTTATAATAGTATATTATATACAATGCTCAAGTCTACATTTTTAGCAATGAGTATTTTGATTAAAGTATATAAGTAAAAATAAAAAAATAGTTGACAACGGGTTTGAATATACGTAAAATAGTATTTGAGTTTATCTTGAAATGTATTTAACACGTAAAGCATGTCCATCATGCTTACCTTTAAGGACTCTCATGCGCATTACAGAAGTAAAGGTATACCCGGCAACAGAAAGTAGTAGACTCAAAGCCTATGCAACTATTGTCTTTGAAGATTGCTTTATTGTACGTGATTTGAAAGTAATTGAAGGTGCAAAAGGTCTTTTTGTTTCAATGCCTTCTCGTAGACGTAAAGATGGAACTTTTAGAGATATAGTCCATCCCTTAAATTCAGATACGCGCAAGATGATAGAAGATCGTGTTATAGAAGAGTTCAATCAAACTCATATTTTAGAAATTTAAAAATGTTATTGGGGTGTAGCCAAGCGGTAAGGCACTAGGTTTTGGTCCTGGCATGCGGAGGTTCGAATCCTTCCACCCCAGCCAAGTAAGTATAAGTCATTGCATGTAAGTGTAATGACTTATTTGTTTTTAAATAGTTGCCATTCTAGCTTTATTTTAAGCTAACTTAATTGTATAACTTATGCTTCTTCCGCCTGCTGGTAAACGTTCGATACAACCAGAAGCTAAAAGCTCCTGTAGGTCTCTTGTAGCAGTAGCTTTAGAGCAGTGTGCTATTTTTATATACTTTTGAGCTGTTATACCACCTTTAAAATCACCATCTTCTTCGTTAAGCATTCTTGCTAATACTTTAGATTGTCGTTCATTTAATTGTAAGCCATAGTCATTCCAGAATTGAGCCTGTTTAACTACCATAGTTATGTGCTCTTGCGTATCTAAAAGAGCATTGTGTATTGTTTTCACGAAGTATTCTATCCAACGCGTGATATCTATATCAGCTTTGCTAACTAGCGAAAGTTCTTGATAATATTCTTTTTTATGTTTTTGTATTCTGGTTGAAAGGCTAAATGCAATTGGCTTTTTTAGTTCTTGAGATAAAGCTTTTTCTGCAATAGCTCGGCCTATACGTCCATTACCATCATCAAATGGATGAATACTCTCAAAATAGAGATGAGCAATAGCTGCTCTTACTGGACCGGGAAGTTGGGACGCCTTTGCAGGATCTGTTGCGTTAAACCAAGAGATAAATTGCTCCATTTCATATTCAAGATTTGTACTAGGAGGAGCTACAAAATGAACAGTCTCTCTGTCTACAGGGCCTGAGGCTATGTGCATCGGTTCGCTACCTGTTCTCCATTTGCCTACTTCTAAGTTTTTGTAAGGCATGGGTAATATCATGGAGTGCCATGCAAAGAGCTCTTCTTTGGTAAGGGGTTGGGCATAATTTCCTCTAACGGCAATCATGAGTTGAGCTATACCTATTGCTCGAGGATCATTAACAGGTTCAGAATTTTTACTAAGCCCTAACTGGTTTCTAAGAGATGACCTTACTTCTTGTATATTTAACTTTTCACCTTCAATTTCTGATGTTTTTATCGCTTCTGAAGTCATTAAGTTAACTGTGGTGTCAACTTTTAAATTATATGGTAAGCAGCCTAGTTTATCTGATAAAGATACAGTTTCAATAGCATAGTGATAGAGCATATCTTGTATGTTAGTAAGGTTATACTTAAAATGTGGCCATTGTGGATGTTGCCAAATATATTTCATAGTTTTAATGTGCCTTTCTGTTATCTATAGTTATAAGACCATGAGCCGATTATACTACTTAATCGGCTCAAAAGAAAACAAAACTTGAGCCGATTGCTAGTAGATAGTGGAAATTAAAGTTGTTTATTGAATTTAAAATGGTTAGATCCTGCAATTCAGCTATGTGGTTTTTCTATTGATTGATAGTATCTAAAATCAAGAAGTAATTTACTTTACCTATTACTTGCTTATGGTATTCTAAAATAAGATTTAATTAAGTAAGCTATTAGTATATAAACAAGCCACTAGATAACTATAGTGGCTTGTATCTTTGGTAAAGGTATATATCATGAAGCATGTATTATTACTCGCCTCTCAATCAGCAACTCGTAAAGAGCTCCTTTCAAAAATAGAATTTCCTTTTACGGTTATAAAGCAAGATGCTAATGAGCATTCCATTGATTGGAGTTTGCCCTTAGAGCAATTAGTAACGCTTATTGCTGCATTAAAAATGGATAGCGTTGAAATGCCACAATTGCCTGAAGGTTCTATTGCTTTTGTGCTTACTGCTGACACTTTATGTCAAGATCAAGCAGGAGTAAATCATGGAAAGCCCGATGATTACCAAGATGCTGTTGCTAAAATCAAAGCATTACGTAAAGGCTCCATGGTTTCAACAGGATTCTGTATAGAAAAAAGAGAGCTTAAGGCAGGCATATGGTACACAGTTGAGCGTAAAATAAGCGTAGTAACTGCTGAGTGCATGTTTGTAGTGCCAGACAACTGGATAGAGCGTTATATTGCTCATTCTCCTGCGCTTGAAGTAGCAGGCGCTATAGCCATAGAAGGATATGGGCTGCAGTTTTTACATTCTTTAGCTGGGTCGTATACTGCTATTTTGGGACTACCGCTTTACGAGGTACGTGACGCCCTAGAAGAGCTCGGTTTCTTTGCGCCTGAGCTGTCCGCTTAACAGGAACTACTAACGCTGGCTTTGTGCCTAGTGCACCAAGAGCGGTAGTCGCTTTTTTAGCTGGAGCTACTAAGCTTTTAACTGCTGTTTTTACGTACCAGTGAAGCACTACTGAAAGTGCAAGCATTAGAATAACATATTTTTTCATACTACCCCTTTTTAAATACAAGCTTTGTGTAGTATCTATCCTACTATAATTTTAACTCAAATTGCAATATTATTTTTGTGATTAATCTCTCTTAAGGCGCTATAAGTAGTTAGCGATGATGTAAAAATAAAGTATACTACTAGTATAAGCTCTGACATTAGTAGATTAAGGACAGCTATGGCAATAATAAAAACAGATAAACTCAGCAAAGTGTTTATAACTTCAACGGGTAGTATAAATGCTGTTAAAGATATTTCGCTTTCAGTTAAAGCGGGTGAAATTTATGGATTTCTTGGACCTAATGGTGCAGGTAAGACAACAACACTCCGTATGCTTTGCACGTTAATGCAGCCTACTGGTGGTACTGCTTTTGTAGCAGAGTATAATTTAATTACGCAGCAAGACAAAGTACGTGAATCTATAGGGTATGTAAGCCAAATAGGCGGCCTTATAGAAAATCTGAGTGGTCGAGAAAACTTGGTTTTTCAAGGGCGTTTTTATGGGATGTCTAAAAAAAAATCGCAAGAACGTGCGCAAGAGCTTATACAGTTTTTTGAGCTGGAGCTTTTTATTGATCGCTTAGTGCAAACTTATTCAGGCGGTCAAAAGCGACGCGTAGAGCTTGCTGTTGGTATTATGCATAAGCCAAAGTTGCTCTTTTTAGATGAACCTACCTTAGGCTTGGATTCACAGAGCAGGATGCATTTATGGCAACAGGTTAAGCTTTTACAAAAACAAGGGACAACTATATTTTTAACTACCCATTATTTAGAAGAAGCAGATACTATTTGTGACCGCATTGGTATTATTGATCAAGGTACTATCATAATAGAAGGTACTCCTCAAAAATTAAAACAACAGATTGCTCAAGATACCATTACCGTAGCTATTAACCCTGAGCAGGTAGAACAAGCATATACGCTTTTAAAGCTAGAGCCTTATGTTGAGGCTATCGATAAGCATGATTCTGAGCTTAAAATAGGCGTAGCTGAAAGTGAAGAAATAGTACTGTTAGTTTTACGTACACTTGACGCTGCGGGAATAACAATTAAAACTATTTCTCAGTCTCGTCCTACACTTGATGATGTGTTTTTATATTATACTGGCCGCTCGTTAAGAGAAAAATAGAGGTTATATGAAATTGTTACGTGATATATGGATTGTATTTATCCAAAATTTGCTTATAGGATGGCGTAATCCTTTAAGGTCGTTAGTAGGTCTTTTTCAACCAATCTGTTTTTTAGTGTTGTTTGCACCGCTTCTTAACACTATTGCTGAGGTGCCTGGTTTTCCTCCCGGAGGTGCTCTTGCTGTATTTACTCCTGGATTATTGATTATGATGGCTCTTTATAGTTCCGCTTTTGTAGGCTTTACCTTGCTTGCTGATATACGACTTGGTGTTATTGAGCGCTTGCAAGTAGCGCCTATTAGTCGTAGTGCCCTTATTGTAGGCCGTGCACTACGTGATAGCACTGTGCTCTTTGGGCAAGCGCTTGTGCTTGTTGCCAGTGCTTGGTGTATAGGTTTAAAAGTATATATAGTTCCTGTAATGCTTGGTATTATCTTAGCGCTTTTAGTAGGTTTAATGGTAGCGGCATTTTCTTATGGTATAGCGCTGCGTGTAAAAGATGAGTATAGTTTAGCGCCAACGATAAACTTTTTTCTTATACCACTTCAATTGCTTTCGGGTATTACGTTGCCACTTACTCTTGCTCCTTCTTGGATACAATGGGTAGCAAAAGCTAATCCTCTTTCTTACGCAGTAACTGCTGCTCGCCTTTTATTTAATGGGGTTATTATGCATACCTCAGTTGCTCTTGCGTTTGGCATTATATTTTTTTTAGCTCTGTTTTTTTTATGGTGGGCAGTACGATCATTTAAGAGTATTATGGGTTAGCAAGGAGCTCGATTAATTATACTAAGTATTGCTTCTAAGTAATGCTCGTTTTATGCTCATTAAGCTAACAGTGTATTGTTTTATTAAAGGAATTATATGAATATCAATGAGCAGTTTATAGAAGCATGTTCTTCTGGTGACAGAGAAAAGGCACAAGAGCTTTTAGCCGCAGGTGCAGATATACATACCAGCCAAGATGATGCCTTACTTATAGCAGTAGAGCATGGTCACCTACCCATAGTTAAACTTTTGCTTGCTCATGGTGCAGATGTTCATGCTGATGAAGACTTTAGCATTCGTTGGGCGGCTCAAGCAGGCAGTAAAGAACTTATGGGACTACTACTTGCAGCAGGCGCTAATCCTCATGCACGCGCAGAAGAAGCATTAATACTTGCTTCTAAAAATGGTTATCTAGAGATCGTAGAGGTGCTCTTGGCAGCTGGTGCTGATATTCATGCTCAAGAAGATGCAGCTTTAAAGCAAGCAGCAGCTCATGGTCGTAATGATATAGTTGAGCTGCTTTTGCTTTCTGGTGCACATATACATATTGACAATAATACGCCCTTGTTGGGTGCTGCTCAAAGTGGTCATTTAGAAATAATAACAACGCTTATGGCTGCTGGAGCCGATAGTCATGCTGCTGATGATGCTGCGTTAATATTTGCTGCAGAACATGGTCATGCACATATAGTACGTTTTCTGCTTGAGCATGGAGCTGATGTGCATACTTATAAAGATTTGGCATTACTGCTTGGTATCCAATATGGCCATCAAGATGTAGTAAAACTATTACTTGAGTTTGGCAAAGATACGTATACTCAGGCATCACTGAGCAATGGTCATCAGCTAGCTCAAGAAATGGGTAACGTAGCCCTGATAGCTCAGTTAAGTGAGGCTTTAAAAAAATAAATAACGTATAAGGAAATAACATATGGCATCTATGCCTGTATTACAGGTTAAGCAACTGTATAAAGCCTTTGGCGACTACCGTGCGGTAAATTATATATCATTTGAGTTGCACCCAGGTGAAATAGTAGGCCTATTGGGTTCTAATGGTGCCGGCAAAACGACAACTATACAAATGCTTTTAGGTACTATGACGCCTACTTCTGGGTCTATTGTCTATTTTGATAAAGATTTAGCAACTCATAGATCAGAAGTATTGCAGCATGTATCATTTGCAAGTACGTATGTGCGGTTGCAGGGTAAGCTAAGTATTTATGAAAATCTTGATTTTTTTGGAAAAATCTACGGTCTTTCAGCACTTGATAGACGAGTGCGCATAGAGCAGTTTTTAAAGTTTTTTGATATGTGGCGTCTGAAAGATAGGTACGCTGGAGGACTGTCAGCTGGTGAAACTACTCGTGTAATGCTTGCTAAAGCTTTTGTTGCACGTCCTAAGGTGGTGCTTCTTGATGAACCTACGGCGTCGCTTGATCCTGATGTTGCTCATGATGTACGTGCTTTTGTAAAAGAGCAGCAACGCCAGCATGGAGTGTCTATTTTATTTACTTCACATAATATGGATGAAGTTGCTGCAGTGTGTAGTCGCGTGCTAGTACTTAAAAAAGGTACTATTATCGCAAATGATAGTCCCTCTAATTTAGCATGTAGTATAGCAGCGACTAAACTTAAACTTTCCATAAGTGAATCTCAAACACATCAAGTTGAACGGTTTATTGCTCAAAGAGGTCTTTTGTTTAGTCATGAGGGCTCTTTGTTTGAGATAGCTATTGATGAGCATGCAATAGGTGATTTTCTACTTGCATTAGCCCGTGAACAGATAACCTATTGTCAGATTACGGTAGAAAAACCAACATTAGAAAGCTACTTTTTACATATAGCCAAAAACAAGTAAAGTAGGGAAAGTTATGAAATTATATCGTATACAAGCGCTTGCGTTACGTACGCTTAAACTCACCTTTAGAGGTCTTGATCCTCTGGTCGATTTTTTTTATTGGCCGTTATTTGATATTGTCGTATGGGGGTTTACAAGTCGTTGGATTCAAGCACAAACCCATACAAGTTCTTTTGTTATACTTCTAGCTTTGGTTTTATGGCAAGCTGCCTATCGGTCAAATTTAGATATCTCATTTAATTTGTTATCAGAAATTTGGTCGCGTAATATTGTTAACCTTTTTTCAACGCCACTGACAATAGGCGAATGGATGATAGCATCTATGGCGGTAGGCGTATTAAACACCCTTATTAGTGTTTCTTTTGGTGCGTTAGCAATTTGGTTTTTATACGGAGTTTCACTTTTTAAAGTAGGCTGGTTGCTGCTACCGTTTTTCGTTTCACTTATGCTTTCTGGGTGGACCATAGGGTTTTTTACTGCATCTAGCTTAGTATACTGGGGTCAGTCAGTGCAAAAGCTTGTGTGGGTTATGGGTTGGTTTTTTGTACCGTTTAGTGCAGTGTATTACCCCATTGGATCACTACCGCATGGTGTCCAATTAGTTGCCTACTGTTTACCTATGACCTATATATTTGAGGGGTTGCGCTCGTATATGCAAACAGGTACAGTGCCCCTTAACTATATACTTATAAGCTATGTGCTTAATGGTGTCTATTTAACAAGTGCACTCGTATGGTTTAGATATATGTTTAATCAAAGTCGTGTTAAAGGTCTTGCCCGTCTTGAAAATGACTAATTATCGGTGTATGTCCATGAAAAATAACCCTAGTATTTTAATAGTATTACTAGCATGCATGGTGCTCTCTCACTCTCTTATATCGAGCAATGGGAGTAAGCACCCTATGCTGCATGAGCTGCTGGCAAATCCTCGCTATAAACAAAGTGGTACAGCTACTGAACGTGTTTTTGAGGGGCCATCCGAATTATATCGCACACTTTGGACTGTTCAAACAACAACTATACGTTATACGTTTAAAAATAGTTCCCCTGTTGCCACTCATATCTATAGATACACGTCTGTAGTACCTACTTTTTTAGGTTGGTGTATTGGAATGTTTTTTTGTTTAGGTATAGTTGTTGTTATGAGTTTATTAATAAGAAAACTTAAAAAGCGTCGCGTGTAATAAAACTAACAATCAAATAGTAATTGAAGGCAAACTAGTAATTATAGTCGGTTGTATACCGTGCTTAATTAAAAGATTAAGCAATGGAGCTGATTGTTGTTGAAAAGCTGTGTGAAAAGCATAATATTTATCAGCAGGGTTAAGTTCTTGCGCAGTAGTGCTTTCTAGCAGCGCCTGGGCTGCAGAATAGTTATTGGTTCTTATTGCTGTAAGCAACGGAAATGCTTTTTTATACTGTTCAGCATATTTGTAGTTCATAGAGTAAGTGCTGCATGGCAACAAGAGTATGCAGTATGCTAAAAAATAATTTTTCATACAAGTTCCTTAAGTATGTCTTTTGTTGTTTATAATTAAAAATAGCAAATAAACTAAAAAAAGTAAATTAATATTCTAGATTTAATAGCTAAAAGCGTGCATTTTAGACGGTTATTATTGGAGAATACAGCCTAAGCTTTTTGGTGAAGTATCTTCAATAACAGCTGGTACGAAAGACTTTAAAAGCGTAGTTTTAGTGTTAGAAATCTTGTGCGTATGGCTATCTGTAGAGTGGTGAGAGGAAGTTTTCTTTTTTCCGTAGGCATGATCTAAAAATAGCATGAGCATCTCTTGATTTAATGAATTTTTTTTGTCGCATAGTAAGTCTAGAGCAGTTTGTCTTTGATTATTGATTTTGGTAACATCGCAGCCTGCTGACAGTAAATAATCAACTACTTGTATGCTATTTGCTTGTACTGCTGTATGCAGTGGCGTATTGCCGTTTCTTGTATCTTTAAGGTGTAAACAAAGACCACGTTGATGTAATTTGCGTACTTGCTTAACAGTATCTTGTTCTAAAGCTGAAAAGAAATTTTTATAGATAAAGCTCAGTAAAATCTTAAAGTGTGGTGCAAAGTAATAACCTAAATTAATATAAGTACGTATTTGAGCTAGGTTGCTTTTACTTAAGGCTATTAATAATTGCTGGTGGCGCTCTAAAGCAGACTTAACATACGGTACCTGCGATATTTCTGCTTGTGCTGCTCCATGGGCAAGTAACAGGTGTGCTATCTCTATTTTTGTCCATAGGGAACCACCGGCGCTTTCCAGCAATAACTTTTTACCTTTTGCTTTTGCCGTAGGATCAGCTCCATGAGTAAGTAAGAGTTCAACTGCTTTTTTACAGCCATTTACAACAGCTTGTTCAAGAAGATAATTTTTGAAAGAGCTTCGTGGCTCATAGAAACATGCTTGAAGAGTGGTAAGTCTAAAAATTAAACAGCTTGAAAAAAGCAAAATAATATAAGGTGCGCCCATAAAAGCTATCTTCATTGTAATGCATATTAACTTATACGCACAGGTGCTAGTAAGTGAATATTTTCTTGTATTTAAGTATATATAAGAGATGCTACGAGTAGTTGGGTGTATAAAAACAGAAAAGTGCCCATAATAATTATAGGCACCCAAATACATTATTTTTTGTTGTTTATTTCTTCAATACATGTATCACATGAACTAATGCATAAGTTACACGCATCTACACATAGTTTGCATGCTTGGCTACAGCCTAAATTACTTGAGCACTTGTCTATAGTGTTTTCACATGCCTTTATACATTCACCACAATCTTTAATACATTGTTGCAGTATTTGTACGTAATCATCATGCCCTTGAGTACGTGCTTGTTCGAGCACCGTATTGCATTCTTTAATGCACACTCTGCACGCTTCAATGCACTCTTTGCATCTGTCAGTACAGTTGGACATTCGAGTAGCTTCGCACATTGTATCGTTAGGACATACTGAAGCGCTATGTTCGCAAGCTTTAATACATGCTTGACAAGAAAGAATACATGTATTACAGGCATCAACAAGTGATTGATAGTTTATTTTTGACATACTAACTCCAGATTTTAAAGATAATTTCTTTAAGTTTAGTATTATAAAAAATATGCCTCAATAGCAAGAGTACTCCTAAGCTATTACTTCCAGCTCATTGCCTTTAGTTGTTCTAACTTGTATTCTAATGAGTTTGTTACAAGTGCAAGTAGCCATTCCAGGTGCTCTTCATCTTTATTATTTAAGTCAAGAAAATTAGACCATTCTGTTGGAACTTGATAACTGTTATTTTTCTTTTTATGAGCGTCTATTCTTTCTTGAAGTGCTTCAGAGTGATCATAAAGTAGCTCAAGCTTAGAAGAGAGCATGTTGCTTAATTTACTAAGGGGATATTGGCCAAACGTTGGTGTATACATAGCTTGAAGATCGGTGATAATCTGTTGAGTATGTTCTAAAGATAGTGGGATATGAGTAAGATCACTTATTATATTGTGTGTTTGTGCCAATTGAGAGATTGTATTTTTATAAGTTGTTTGAGCATCTTGGTATACTTGATCATCAGTACGCGTATTCCATTCATTTAGTTGGTAATAACTATAGAGCAGATAAGGCATGAGCAACAGTTCACCATAAGCCCCACCGCGAAAAGCCCCATCGTGAAATCCGCCGGCAAACGCAGCGTTTTTAGGAGTAGTTGTAATAATATAATTATTGTTATTAGCAGGATCTTCTTTTTTAGAAACAATATTGCCTTTAAAATTACGCCATCCAACATAGTAGCCAGCTATTAGAAGTGATGCTAGTAGTAGTGAGCTTCGGTGGTCAACAGGCTTATTTTTATTTATAAATGAAGCATTACTGCTTAGCGGCAGCAGTAAGCCCAGTATAACACTGGTAGTTAATAATGCTTTTTTCATCTGTAGTGCTCTGTGTTTTTAATTTTACTAATTTATAATCCAAATGGATAGTATAGTTACTAAGGTACCCGTTTGAGCTAAAAAAGCAAAAGGGTGCAGAACTACCATTTTATTTAGACCGGTTTTTAAGGTAGTATAGATAGTATTGATAGTAATCTAGAATAATTAAATTTTGAGAAACATATGAAAAAATATATTTTAGCAGTAACGGTATTTTTTATTTTACCACTCTATAGCATGCACTATCTAAGAAGCTTGGCTGGTTATGATTCAGACTATTATTATGAACAACTTTTACAAGCTGCAGCAGGACAAAAAGATCAAGAAGCTCTAAGAAAAGTACTACGTTATGCTAACCTTAATGTAATAAATAAACCAGATGCAGCTGGTGATACTGCTTTGCATATAGCAGCGCATAATAATACAAAAACAGCAATAGAACTATTAGTTAATCATCCTGGCATTGCTATCAATAGTAAAAATAAGGCGCAAGAAACTCCCTTAAGTTGTGCTGTAGCACGCTGCAATATACAAGCAGTTAAAGCCCTGTTAGCAGTTGGAGCGGAGATTAATATAAAGAATGCTCTAGGTTTTACAGCTTTACATACAGCTATCGATGAAGGTAGTGCTGCACAGAAAGAAATAATACCGTTATTATTGCAAGCAGGTGCCTACCTTACTATTAGAGATAAACAAGACAGAACTCCCGCTACTTTAGCTGCTAATGTACATCGTGCACCTCCCACGGATGTTAACATAAGAAAAGCTATTAATGCTCTCATCATTAATCATATACTTACAGAGATTGTGCCTAAAAAGTGCAAAGCATGGGTTAAACTTTTAAGTACAAACAGGTCAAAACTTGATGAAACATCGGCTGTTCCCCTTCTTAATAAAGATGTACTGTATATTATTGCAGGGTATATTACTAAAGCAGAAGTTGCTAAAAAATTAAAGATAGATGAACTTACCTTATACTTGTAGCTACATGTTGTAAACCTATGAGCATTTTTGACAATAGTAGTGTATACTTAAAAATGCATACATTTTAAAATTATTTTACTTACTGTTATCACTATAAAAAATATGAAAAAAACTCCTCAGTCTCTAGGGACACAACTTAATAAATATATTGCTCATGCTGGATTATGCTCTCGTCGTAAAGCTGAATTACTTATAGAAAAGGGTGATATCTCAGTTAACGGTAAAGCTATGCTTAATAGTGGTTATCGTGTGCAACCAGGCGACGTAGTAAAATATGTAAGTCAGATTATTAAGCCTGAACATAAAATGTATATTTTGCTTAATAAGCCTAAAGGATATATTACAACAGTATCAGATGACAGAGACCGAAAAACTGTTATGAGTCTTGTTGAACTTGATACCAAAGAGCGTATTTATCCTGTAGGTCGTCTAGACAGAGCTACCACAGGCTTGCTTCTTATGACAAACGATGGTGAACTTGCTCAACAGCTTGCTCATCCACGTAACAGAGTAAGAAAAATATATCATGTGCAACTTGATAGACCATTAACCACTGAACATTATCATACAATAAAAGATGGCTTTAAATTAGAAGATGGCTCGGTTAAAGTTGATGCTGTAAGTGCTATAAATGGTGATCCTCATCACATTGCTCTTGAGCTGCATAGTGGCAAAAATCATATTGTACGCCGTATATTTGAGCATTTTGATTACAAAATAGCAAAATTAGACCGTGTTATGTACGCAGGTCTTACCAAGAAAAAACTTCCTCAAGGCCAATGGCGCTTTTTAACTGATTATGAAGTAGATACTTTATATAACTTATCACCAGAACATAGAACGCCAGAAAATAAAACTGGCATATAAAATAAAAGGGCCTAGAAAAATTTTCTAGGCCCTTTTATTTTTACACAAAAAGTATATTAGCTTACTACTCTTTTTGTTGGCTTCCAGCGCTTTAAAAGTTCTTTGCATAAAATTTGTTTAAGATCTTCTGCTGAATGGTTACCTGGTGTGGCTGCAGCTTTAGCAATGCTTTGAGCTACCGTAAGTTTATCGCATACTGTTGCATCTATATGATTAATTGCCGGTATCATACTACGATGAACGACCGTGGCTACTTGTTGCTCATGTACTGTTTCTGCCAGCAGTATTTCTGTAAGGGCTAAAAAGTCTACAACTATTTGCTGCAGATCTGGATCATTATCAGACACAGTAGTTGTCTTTTTTTGTAGATTTTCCTGAAGGCCATTGCGCACGCATTTATGTATCAGTTTTTTAAGTGATTCTTCTTCATGTTCAAAAATCCACTTAAACAGCTGTAAAAGATCATACGATACAACAAATGGATGAGCGTTATTGCCATCAAATGAGTCGGAGTTCATAGCTGTTTCCTTGTTTTTGTTCTCACACTATCTGTTTTCTTGTATCATCTCGTCGTTTATTTTGCGTAATCGTGCAATTCTTTCTTGCATGGGAGGATGCGTTGAAAAGAGAGAATTAAGCAGCCCGCCAGTAAAGGGATTTACAATAAACAGATGAGCTGTCGATGCTTTTTGTGTGTCATTATTATTAAAATGAGCTTTTGTAGTGCTCGCTTGTAGTTTTTCTAAAGCTGAAGCTAATGCCAGCGGATCATGACATACATGAGCACCTGTTTCATCAGCTAAGTACTCACGTGAGCGTGATATAGCAAGTTGAATAAGGGATGCTGCTATAGGCATTAAAAATGCTACTGCTAATAGTACAATAGGGTTAGATCTTTTTTGATTGCCTTGGTCGCTTCTGCCAAAAGAACCCCACATAGCCATATTTTGCATCATATTAGCTAAGAACCCAATAGAGGTTGCCAGGGTAGCAGCTACACTGCTTACTAAGATATCACGGTTTTTAATGTGAGATATTTCGTGTGCAAGTACACCACGCAACTCTTCTTTAGTTAAAATATCTAAAATGCCCGTAGTAACAGCAACGTGAGCATTTTTGGGGTTGCGTCCTGTGGCAAATGCGTTTGCTACTTGAGTATTGACAAGCCACAATTTAGGCATAGGTAAGTTATAATCTTGTATAAGCTCGCGCACCATGGAGTCAATCCAGCCATACTCATGTGCGTTAAGTGGTTGAGCTTTATACATGCTTAAAACCATTTTAGCAGAAAAAAAGTAGGCAAAGCCATTGACAAGGAGCGACACCACAAAGGCAGCAATAATACCATTATAGCCTCCTATGAGACTGCCAATAAGCATTAAAATGCCCGATAAACTTGCAAGTAAAATAGTAGTTTTTAATTGATTATACCACATAGCGTTACCTCATTCGTCTGTTAGGCTTTCCTCGTCGCTTACCTCAACCCAATCGGGTTCTATAGGCTCGTGTGCTTTGTCTTTTTTAAGCTGAGTTAAACGTTGAGCAGCAGCCTTGATTAGTTGTTTGCTTGTTTCACTTTCTCGCGTTAATTCGTTTTGAGCATTTTTGAAAAGTGCATTCATTTCTTTTTGCATCTTCTTGATTTGTCGTTGTAAACGCAAAATCATCTCTACTCCAGCTAAGTTTATACCAAGCTCATGCGTAAGATAAATGATTTCTTCTAAACGATCAACATCTTCTTCTGAAAACAGGCGCGTATTGCCCTCGGAGCGCTTCGGGGTAATGAGTCCTTCTTTTTCATAAAGACGAATAGTTTGCTGATGTATTGAAAACATTTTAGCTACAGCGGAGATAGAAAAGTATCCTTTTTTTCTTTTCATGATCTTTAACAAATACCTTAAGTTAGGTTAAGTACAGCATGCTTTTTTTATAAGTATACCATAATCTCGTTGAAAGTGTATGTTAGCGAGATGTTTTTAGGTGTCTTCTGCATACTTGTAGCGAGAGGAGCATTACCACAAGTATCATACAAATAAGCACGAGTGAAGCATCTACTGCTTGAGTGCTACCTAAAGCAGGCAAAGTAAATGCAGAAGTGCCATAAGTGGCTTTTTTACTGTTAATTAGTTTTTTAGAGCTTAGATGCTTGTTACTTAACGTTAAAAAAGGTGTTAACAAAGCAAGAGTAGGTTGATACTTGGGAGCAAGCACAGTATTGCAAGAATCTATCATGTATAACTTAACCCCTGAAGCAAGAGGTATAAAGGCATACAGAGTCCAATGCTTGTAGGCACCGCAAACAACGTAGGCTGCTTTTCTTTGCTTGGCAACTGTTTGAGCGAGATATTTAAGATCATCATATAATTTTTGGTCTCGTACAACTTGTATAAACTGTTTTTTTTCATGAGAGTTAAGGGAAGTGGGAAATTCAATAGTAACGTCACCCAGAAGCTTTACGGCTCTTTTATGTTGATGAATAATAACTAGTCTGTCACTAAACCCCAGGTTTTGAGCTATACGTTCAATATCAAAATTATTAAGCTCTTTTGGTCTCTTTAAGTGATTGTATACTGTCGTAAGGCTTGTGTGACAACATAACTCTTTTTTGAGACGTTTATTAAAAAGCGACGGTTTTTCTAAAGCACGTTCACAAGCAAGCGCATGGAAAAGAACACGGTATCCACATGACCATATGTCGTGCTGTTGCAAAAAAGCCCGTACTTGTACTACATTTTTAGGCAATGTATACTCAGCTTTTTTAGAACTAAGAAGTAAGGGTGCTTTATCTTCTATAACGCATGACACAGGGCCGTATGATCGTGCCTGTAGAATACTATAGGGGCCATAAGCAAAAAATAAAGATAAAAAAAGGGATAAAAATCTATTGTACATACATCACTTACTGGTTTTATAATTACTATTATTATAATTAATAATACCAATAGTGAAATATTTGTCAATTGATAGAGTTTAAGTCTTTTTTTAGAAAAGAGCTTTTAGTCTCTTCTTTTACCAGTAAAACTTAAAAGAAAGAATTCATGGATTGTCCTATTGTTTATCGACAAGGTTCTTGGTGGTTGCAAACTAGTTTAAACAATACCTTGCTTTAACAAACACTTATAAGTTAATATAAAGTTTAAAGGTAAGATTTTTTCTCACCTTTAGACTTTATATTAAGGCCTCTACTATGTCTAAAAACAATTTTAATTTATTAAAAGCATTACTAAAGTTACCTGCAACAGTCTTTTCTTTTAAAGAAGTTTTGTTGCTTTCTAAAGGGACCGATCCTGTGTTGCTTAAGTCACAGCTACACTATTATGTAAAAACAGGACAGCTTTACTCTGTTCGTCGTGGTTTATATGCCAAAAATGATCAGTATAATCGATTTGAAGTGGCAACCAAGATTTATATACCCTCATATATAAGCTTTGAAACAGTCCTTAGCCGTAGTGGTATTATTTTTCAATATTATAATCAAATTTTTGTAGCTACTTATACTTCTAAAACGGTTATATGTGATGAACAAACTTATACTTTTAAGACCATTAAAGATACTGTTTTAACAGAAAATAAGGGTATAATTACAGAAGGTGGCTATAGCATTGCATCTACTGAAAGAGCTTTTCTTGATATTCTTTATCTTCACCAAGACTATCAATTTGATAATCTTAAACCTTTAGACTGGGATCGCGTTTATGAACTTGTATTATTATATGATAATAAGCGTATGGCAAAAAAGGTAAACAATTATTATAAAAAGGTTAATGAATGTCTATAGATACAGCACAGCATAAAAGTATCCTTGTTCGCATTCTAAAAGATATATTTACTGATAAAGCTATAGCTCCTTTTTTAGGTTTTAAAGGTGGAACTGCTGCTCTTCTTTTTTATAATCTACCACGTTTTTCAGTTGATTTAGATTTTGATCTTTTAAATGACGGCAAAGCAACACTAGTATTTGATCATGTAAAGACACTATTAGAAAAATATGGAATCGTTAAGCAGGCTGAACAAAAACGATATACCATTTTCTTTTTGCTAGCTTATAATGAAAAGCGTTCTGATGCTCAAAACATAAAGGTAGAAATCAACAAGCGTAATTTTGGATCATCGTATGAAGTAAGACACTACTTAGGTATACCTATGCAAGTGATGGTACAACAAGATATTATTGCTCATAAGTTGGTGGCAATGATCGAGCGAATAGGTAAAGCCAATCGTGATATTTTTGATAGTTGGTTTTTCTTAGATCAGAATTGGCCTATTAACAAAAGTATAATTGAGCTTAGAGCTCATGTATCTTATAAAGATTTTTTATCGAATGCTATTACGGTTTTGGAAAAGATGAACAACAGAAACATTTTGTCTGGGTTAGGCGAGCTTGTAGATGCAAAACAAAAGGCGTGGGTTAAGACCCACTTAAAGGAAGAAATACTATTTTTGCTTAGACTATTACATGCTCAGCAATTATCCTAAAAAACGTTCTGTAATTGTTCTTTTATCAAGTTCTTTTAATGACTGATCTCAGCACTTTGTATTACCTATAATTACTAGTTCTAGCCCATTTCAGAATGGCGACTTGATGCTTTTGACACTACTGGACTTGAAAAACTTTTTTTTAGAAAGAGCTTTTAGTCTCTTCTTTTACCAGTAAAACTTAAAAGACTAAGAAAAAGATTAAGAAAATCTAAATATAAAGTAAGTGCTCCTAGGATACTTACTCTTTGTGCCATATCGCCTTGATTGAGTAAACTATAACTCATTTGTTTGATACGTTGTACATCGTAAGCAGTCAGGCCTGCAAAAATTAATACACCAAAAGCTGAAAGAGCCGTATTAAAAGCAGAGCTTTTTAAAAATATATTAACAACAAAGCCAATAATTAAACCAATAAGTGCCATAAAGAGTATGCTACCCATAGTAGTAAGATCAGCTTTAGTAAAATAGCCATATACTGCCATAGCTGCAAACATACCTGCAGCAATAATAAAAGTACCGACCAGTGATGCTTGCGTATAGATTAAAAATAAAGATGACAAAGTAACACCTGTTAAAAGCGAATATGCCATAAATCCTAGTGCGGCCATACTGTAAGACATACGATCTATAAAAAAAGAAAGACCAATTACTAGTCCTAGCTGAACAAGCATAAGTATTAAAAATAGACCAGAGTTAGTTATAAGCTTTGTAGCAAGCGTAGTGGTGCTGACCCAGTAAGCAGTACTTGCTGTTAGTCCGAGGCCTGCCGCCATCCAGCCATAGACGCGGTACATGAAATTTGTACCAATTTCTTGTAAGGAGTACGTAGTGTTCATAGTAGGACTCTTTCTCTAATAAAGAAGAGTATTAGCTCTTCTTTATTAATTGTTTTAATTATTTTTTAGATACACTTTTATCAAATGCTTGATTTGCTATAATCCTTCTAACATCTAAAGGTAGATCTGGTAGTGCATATCCTTCAGGTGATTGAGCTTTTTCAAGAGCTATAGCTGAGTATGCTTTCTTATAGTTTGGATTTTTAAGTAATTGTGCGATTCTAGTGTATTTACTTACATTAGTAGGCTTAAAAAGTTTCTCTGCTAGGGTAAAAGCTGTTATGCCATTTTTATCTTTATATAAAGGATTAGCTCCTGCTTCCATAAGTAGATCTATCATAGTCATATCAGCTGATCGTACAGCCAGGTGTAGAGGTGTTCGGCCTATTTTATTAGGCACATTAATATTAGCGCCTGCTGTAATTAACATGCGAGCGACTTTCAGCGGAAATGTATCCTGAGGATTAGGTTCTAGCGAAACAACCAAGTGTAAAGGCGTAGCATCTTCATCTCTGGTTTTATTAACGTTAACCTTGGCATCGATTAGTTCTTGTATTTTTTTGGAATCTTTATTTAAAATTGCGTTAAACAAAGCCTGTGTTTTTTGGTCTTCAGTCATAGTGTTGACAGCAAGATTTTGCAGTAAGCGTGTAGACAACATGGTTTGAACTGTTTGGTCTTTTAGCGTGGTATTGGGACTAGTATGATAATAGAGAAGCGCCTCACTGTATGCTTGTTGTTCTTCTTTCTTCTTTTTATTATAATCAGCCTGCTGGCGAAGAAATTCTTCATTTTTGTTCATACTAAAACAATTATGTATTGTTCCAGCAAAAAGTAGTAATAGTAAGTATTTTTTCATAAAAACCTCGTGTCTTAATAGTTAAAAAGAAATTTAATTATACTGTATATTATATTTAATTCACAAGGCAATAGTCAACAATATTACAAATATAAATAAAATATATAATTTCTTATGAATCTATTAACTTACCAGTTTGTCTGATCAAAATAGGTGCCTTGGATACGGTTAGAAAGAGCTTTACGTACCATAGGAATAAGATTTTCAGGTAAAGCTTTAAGGGAAAAGAATGCTAGATCATCGCATTTATGAGGTTCATTATTTATAGGTGTATTTTCCCATTGGTGTGCTACAAAGAAAAAATCTATACATTCGCTGTCTCGTTCACCTTGTGGTGCTTGAATAACACAGCTCATAGTGAGCCACTCTGGTTTTAATATAATACCAGCTTCTTCGTATGCTTCTCGTATCATGGCTGTTGTTATAGATTCATTTTCGTCAACGCATCCAGCTATTAAGCCATACTGTCCATCAGCGTATCCAGTATTAAAACGACGCAATAGTAATACGCTATCATCTTTAAGTAGTATAAGGCCAACTGTTATGGTTGCTTTTAGTTTTTGTGGCTTAGAGAGCATGAAGAGTCTTATTTATAGATGCTTTTTCTATTTAGTATACTAAGTTAACAGATAATAAAAAGAGATTACCAAAGACTCAAAAAAGCAGCAGGCTCCCTTTTTGAGTCTTTAAACCTTAGTTTATTTTCTGCTATTTTCAAGTTCTTGAGCAGCTTTGTAAAATTTGTGTGCACGTGAATAGTGGCTTGGATGATTATCGCCTGCTGAAAGATGATATAATTCATAGAGAACTGGATAGTGTTTTGCGTAATTACCTATAAGAGTAGTTAAATAACCTTGATTGGGCAGTTTTGTTTTTATAAAAGAAGTGTTATTTGTTAGCATAGTATGCTGATTATTAAAAAAGATGGCAGCAGCTAATAATTCTTCTGTAGATCTTGTGTGAGCAATGGCAAAATCATCAGCTTTTGTTTCCCTATACCTTGCATACAGTGGATCGGTTATCTTTGCATTACCATACACACCTGCAACAGTGAGGGCAAAATTAACCCATTTATTTTTCATTCCTACTTTAGGTAATGTTTTTCTAAGTAATTCAGAAGTTAATAGGCTAGATCCAAGTAGAAATACTATGCGTCCTGCTGTTGAGTCATTTTGAAGATGACCTAATTCATGACGTAATAGTACAGCATTGGCATTATTTAAAGTGTTTATGTAACTTGTTTTAAATAATAGTTTAAAAATACTATCAGTGATATTAGAAGTCAGTAATACAGAGCTTGGACAAAGACCTAGGGTCTTAAAATTATTATAATGAGCAGTTAAGCAATTGGCACTTCCACTAATTTGACGAGATAATAATGAGTAACCAAAATTAGGTGTTATGTTAATTGTACCTGGATTATTAGTTTGTATACACCAACGAGGCAACAGTGGAAAAAGACATGATACTTCATTGCTAAAATTAAGGTTAACTTTACATTGTTCTAGACTTATGCCACAATTTTCAGCTTCTTTTTTAATAAGATTTGAAACTCCCTCAATAAAATTTTTAGTCGTGGTGGTGTATGGTACAAATTTCTCCGCAAAAAAGCTAAGTTTTAACGCTAGTGGTGTATTTTTATCAAGTTCCGCTTGTATATCCGCAGGATCAGTTTTACTTAAGTCCATAGTATAGATAGGAAATAGGGCTATCAAATTTAATGACAAGAAAAGTAGTTTTTTCATAAAGATCCTTTAAATAATTTAATTAATTTTATATTTTAAATTATAACATATCGTAAAACATAGTCAACTAGAATTTAAAAAGCTGCTTTATAGGGGTAAGTCTAAAAGATTTTTAGTGAAAAAATAAGAATTAGATAATTGATTTTACTGACGTTTTAATTAAGCTAGTCAGTGGTTACCAAAACTATACTAACTTTATACCCTTTGAGCATGTATGAAACAAATACCCACTTTATTGATACTTGTTACCTGTTTTATAGTATACCTATCGGCAGATAGCGTTATTACTCAAGAAGCACGAGCTAATAAACCCTCTGCTGAAGAGCTAGAAGATCAAGATGTGGCCTGTTGCCCTAAGCCATTTATAAAGAGAGAGAGTATATGTATTTGTATGCCTTCAACAGGTAGGCCATTGCTAAGTCGGCCGTTAGAGTATACACGCGTAGCTTTTAAACCTTACGGGTACATAAAGCTTGACGCTTTTTATGATACGCGCCAAATAATTGGCGATAGAGAAGAGCATTTTTTGCTTTTTCCGGCACCTTATTTTCCAGATGTTTTAGGTAAAGATATTAATGCGCATGGTCAGTATCATATGAATGCTATTGAAACTCGTGCTGGAGTAAATATTGAGGGCCCTCAATGGGGACCCTGTGTAATTGATGGTGGTATAGAAGCTGATTTTAGAGGATCGAGCGAAGTGTCAGTTAACTGTTTTAGAATGAGATTAGCTTATGGTTTTGTTGATTGGAAATCAGGCCGATTTTTATTTGGTGAATTTTCGCATCCTTTATATATAACCGATTGTTATCCTGATACCGTGAGTTTTAATGGTGGTGCTCCTCTAGATCCTCAAGCGCGTATGCCTCAATTAAGAGTAGT
Source organism: Candidatus Dependentiae bacterium (assembly GCA_013821315.1). NCBI lineage: Bacteria > Candidatus Babelota bacterium. Next base: position 45,599 of record JACDHA010000003.1, read on the forward strand.
GCAGCGATGGAATCAGAGTGAATTGCTTGTTGCCGTTTCGAGTCAACGTGGATTTAACAGTCCTGGCCCTAAGGGGCTTAATGCAGAATATATAGCTCGTAGTAAAAGGCCAGATCTCACGGCTGGGCTACGGTATTATTTTGGAGATAATTTTGTTGGTTTTGTAGTGGATCATAAATGGTTAACACCACGATTAGTAAGTGAAACTGGGTATAAAGTAGATGAAATTTTAGGTAGTACCATAGCTGAAGTATATGGCTCTTACCGCTACGCTCCTGTAAGCTTGCGAGCGAAAAGTTTTTATGCTCAAAATGGTGCTGAGCAAATTTTAATTAGCGGGTACGGTGTTTCTACTCGCGATGAAATAACAGATAAGCGTACCTATGCAAATACTGTTGCTGTAGGTGGTTGGCTTGATGCTTCATATATATTTTATTGTAACCGAATGGAACTGGGCTTTTTTGCGGGATACACTAAAAACAAGGGGTCCAGTAAGTCTTTGTACATCGATCCTAAGTCAGATGAGCCTATTATTTACAGTCTTGTGCCAGGGGTAAGCAATAAAATAGACTCTGTTGCTCGTTTTTCACCTCGTTGGGTATGGTCTTTGGATCCTCTACGTATAGGTGTAGAAGTTGAGTGGACACGAGCTGCCTTTGGAACACCCAATAAGTTTGGACGTATTTGTAATGCACGGCCCGTTGATAACGTGCGTATTTTAGGCGCTTTTTATTACGTCTTTTAGAACTATACTCGTTGACTTTTTGCCTCTACTCATGATACAACTAAAAAATCTAGAGTATTTCTTTTTTTATATATTTAAAAGGGTTTTTATGAATATTTCCACTGCTACTTATCAAAAGCTTAATCATACATTACAGATATTACGCGGTTCTTATAGTCTCTTCTTTTTATTAATTGGCCTTGATAAGTTTGTTAATTGGATGGCGCATTGGCAAACCTATATTAGCCCTCTAGCATTACAACATGTAACTTTTACTCCAGCAATTTTAGCAGTAATAGCAGGAATTTTAGAAATAGGTATTGCTGTACTTATTATAACGCAATGGGCTCGTACGGGAGCGTATTGCGGCTTTGCTTGGTTGCTTCTGCTTACAGCCAATGTACTAGCTTTACATGCTTACTTACATATTGCGTTGTTTTTTGCCATTGCAGCTATAGGAGCATTTACCTTAGGCCGTTTAGTTACTATTACTGAGCGTATTGCAAACGAAGACGTAGTTTAGTTTCTAGTCTTATAAGGTGTGGCAAGAAAAGTTATAATAGAACGATAAAAAATATTGACTATTATAAATTTTATAAGTTATTATAAACTATATGTTAAAATATTATTTAAATAATTTATAATAAGGGAGTTTTTTATGAAAGTTAATTATTTTTTATTTGTTACAGCTTTAGTCTTTTCAAGCTTTATCCATATTGGAGCATGTGATACTTGTGGTAAAAAAAAGCCTTATGCTGCTGAAGTTGTAGAGCCTCAAGGCGATATGCAAGAGGATATGGCATAATTACTTAGTTCTAGGTTTACAAAAAAAGGAGTAAGAAATTCTTACTCCTTTTTTTAGTGGATATATTTTAATTACGTTGTAGGCTGGTTGAGAATAGCTAGAGCTCCACCAGTGTAGTCATTACCTAAATCAATTACCTTATTAGTACCTTTAATAATAGTTAAGGTGGTAGTTCTATCAGTTGCTTTAACCGGTATAATTTGTATTTGTATATCAGTAGCAGTGTTATTGTAGAGAGTCCATTTATAGCTAAGTGATAAGTGAGATGTGCTTAGTAGTAGTATGATTACAAGCAACCTTTTCATTGATGACTTTCTGGTTAATAATTTTTTAAATACTATAATATTATTATCTCATATTTTAAATAAAAAAATCAACTAAAGACCTTATCGAGCCAAAAGCACTTTGATTTTACTCTCATTTAGTATAAACTAATACTTATAACTTATAATTAGTTAAGTATTTTGTATTTTAATGTACTTGTTTATACTATTAGTGTATTAAATAGCTGTTTTAAAGCAGGGAGGTTGCTATGTTCCTTATTTTTCTCAATTATGCTTTGTTAGCGTCAACTTTTTTATGTAATAAATTACTTGTAGGTTCGATACCTCCATTTTCACTTACAGGATTGAGTAATATTCTAGGTGGTAGTATTTTGTGTAGTTATGCCTATTTTAAACAACGTAGTGGCATAAAAGATTTTTTTAACGCGTCATCACTTATCTATTTGCTTCCTGTAGCTTTGTGTGTAACTTTTGGTGCAACTGCACTGCGTATGTATGCGCTTTCAAATTTAAGTTCGTTTAAAGTAACTTTTTTTTCAACACTAGATCCTTTTATTACTGCGCTTTTATGTTATATTTTGCGCTCAGAAAAACTAAGTTGGATGCAGTTGTTGGGTATGACAGTAGCAGCTGGCGGATCAGCATGCTTGTTTGCTGACTCTCTTATGGCTGAAGGTGGGTTTGCAACTGCTGCCTTGATACCGTTACTTGCCGCTTTTGGTGCAATTGTGGTAAACCGATATGGTTGGATTCTAGCTCAGGATTTTATGAATACGCGTGGTTGGAATATGCCTAAGGTTATTGCTATCAGTATGCTCATGGGTGGTTCTTTATCCTTGGGATCTGCTTTACTCATGAAAGAGTTGCCTTTATCGCTGGCTTGGCCTACAGTGCTTCCTATGCTTGCCTACGCAGTGATAGTTAATAACGTTATTTGCTCAAGTACCTATGGATTTTTACTTAAAAAATATAGTGTAACTTTTTTGTCCCTGGCAGAGTTTTTAGGGCCTCTCTTTGTAGCTCTGTATGGTTGGCTATTTTTAGGTGAATCGGTATCAACTTCATTTTTTATATCAATAGCATTAGTTGCACTAGGGTTATTTATGTTCTCTAAAAGTGCAGCAAAGCAGCTTCTAGCTGAGTAGCCTTTCTGCAACGATTTGTTTTAATTATTAATTGAGTCCTTTTTAAGAGGACTCTTTTTGTTAACTCAATTTGAAATATTAAATAATGTCTGTATACTGAGCTAAGTAACTATAATAATAATATACTTAAAAAGAAAGCTCTATAAATGAATAAAAAATTTAGACAACTAACAGCACTCAGCGGATTACTTGTTTTTTCAGCATTAGGTATGCAAAAATCTTCAGCTGATGATCAATTATTTGAAGGAGTATCCAGAGAGTTATTTGATACGGTTCTCTTAGCTCTTGATAGAGGAGCAGACGTTAACAATAAAGATAATTTAGGATGGACTCCCTTACATATGGCTGCTTACAAGGGCAATAGACGTTTGGTAGATCTTCTTTTAAAACGTGGTGCCAATAGGCTTGCCTACGATAATGGTAATCATTTACCAGCCGATTATGCATTAGGTGATACAGAGTTGGGTAAAGAGTTAAAACAAATAACCGATCATACAAAAGAATTGATTACTCTACTTACTATCTTGAAAATAAGAGGTAGCTTTAATTTATTGCCTCGAGAAATTATAATGGCTATTGTACATAAAGCATATACTCCTTCTTTAGTATCCCTTAAAAACGTATTTAGAAGAAAAGCGTTAAGTAAAGTATTTGTGGGAATTCTTCCCCCTGATCTAATAAATAAAATAATAGACTACAGCTTCAATCAAGATAAAGTCTTAACTACAAGATAACTATAAAGAGATAGTATGTATACCTTAAAAACAATTATTTTAGCTTTTTTAATACTACCTGCTCTAGCAATGGACGAGCCTTTGGCTAAAAGGCAAAGAAAAGATACTAAAGCCCAAATAGAACAAGCAAATCAAAAACTTCTAGAGGGTGCTGAATCTCGTAACATTCATGCTGTAGATCAAGCATTGCGTGAGGGTGCCCAAGTTGACACTACTAGTCCAGAGGGATTTGCTGCGCTTCATTATAGTGCCTGTAATGGTGATATTCAAATAGCAAAACTATTAATTGGTGCTCAAGCTAACCTTAATGCTCAAGATAAAGAATCATATTCACCTCTGCATAGAGCTGTTAAAAAGGGGCATGTGGAAATAGTAAGGTTGCTATTAAAAGCAGGTGCTTTAGTTGATACCGAAGACGCCTCTCATAGGACACCCCTTCATCTTGCTGCTACCAAAGGTTCTTTTGAAATTGCCTCACTTTTAATGGAATATAAAGCTAATCCTAATAGTGCAGATAATGACTATTACTCACCTTTACATAATGCTCTTTCAAATAAGCATACTGATATGGTAAAACTACTTTTACAGGCTAAGCCACTGTTAAATTTACGTGATGAAAATGGTCATAGGCCCTTAAATATAGCGGTAGAAAAAAGAGATTTAGCATCAATTCAAGCACTTATAGATGCTGGAGCAGATATTAATGCGCATACGTTTGATGTTAATACACCATTGTATGAAGCTATAGACAATGATTACACAGAAATAGCCCAACTGCTTCTTATGAAAGGAGCTGATTACACTCTTGCTGGCGATAGACCTTTTGATGAGGTATATAACCCCAATAGCTCTGAAGATTCAGAAGGATTTTTAAATAATAGAACATATAGTGGAAGTGGTTTTACTTGTATGCAGAGAGCTGTTTTGCGTAATAATAGTGTGCTAGTAAAGTTGCTTCTTGCGGTAGGTGCTGATGCAACAGTTAAAGATCAGGCTGATCGGACAGCGCTTGATCATGCTCGTGAATCTGGAAATGCTCAAATAGTTGAACTACTAGAAGAGTATAATGACCTTGCTCAAAATGTATCTTTAGAAACGGGTCAAAAAGCGGTTGATTTAGGTTATTATGCTTTAGTACAAATAATGCTTAAAAAAATGTTTATTACACGAGTTCAATTACGCACTTTAGCAAAAAGAGCTCAAGATGCTTATGCTGTTTCTGGTAATAGTATGTATGAAAAAATCAATCAATTACTTAAGGTTGAATTTTTTAAGCAAGCCAAACTAAGTATAGTATTAAATAAAGCTACAGCGAGGGATGCTAATGGCAATGCTGTAGTAAGTCCAGAACTTCCTAAAGAAATTGCTGATACTATTGCAGTTTACGCAGTACAGTAAGCCTTAATTGAATAGAAAGCAATCTATATGAATAGTAAATCTTTAATAGTAGTCTCTTTTGCTTGTTTTTTTACATCGAGAATTTTAACACAAGAACTTTCTAAAAAGTACGCACATGGCAGAGAAATACAAGTAATAAAAGATGATATAAATCAGCAGTCGGTAGACTGTATTGTAAATGCTGCTAACAAGGAATTGCTTTCAGGTGGAGGAGTTTGTGGCGCAATTTTTAGAGCTGCAGGTATTGATGCTTTGCAAAAAGCCTGTTTTGCTTTTCCAAAAACAGCAGATGGCGTACGTTGCCCTGTAGGTGAAGCACGTGTTACACCAAGTTTTAATCTTGCTACTAGAGGAATTAAACATATTATTCATGCGGTAGGCCCCGATTGCCGGAGTATAATTGATCCAGTAATACGTAAAAATTTGCTTGTCTCTACTTATATTAATAGTCTTCGAGAAGCTGAACATCTAGGTGCTGAAAGTATTGCCTTTCCTTGTATTAGCACTTCTATTTATGCTTATCCAAAAAAAGAAGCTAGTGTTATTGCTTTTCAAACAGTAAGTGATTTTATAACTAATCAGGCTTCTAGCCTTAAAAAAGTATGTTTTATGGTATTTGAGCAAGAAGATTATGTGCTGTATAAGCAGTTAGTAAAAACGAAATAGTTAAGCAAAGTTTTTAAAATAAAAAATAATTGAAAGTAACCATGCAATTAAACACTGTACGTATAGCTTTATTAGCCATACTTTTTTCTAATGCTGCTCTTAGTATGGACAGGTATACTACTTCGAAAGATCAATTTATAGCTCAAAGAGCTAGATTGATACAGTTATCAGGAGGCTTTTTGGTGTCTCGAGCACTACAGGTGTTTGCAGAACTGCGTATTGCAGATCACTTAAAAGAGGGCCCTCATGTTATAGATGATGCTTTTGCTTTACAAGTTGGTGCTGACAGAACTATGCTCTATAGACTTCTAAGAATGCTTGCAGGCCATGGTATTGTGCAACAACAGGAAGATAATACGTTTTCCCTTACTCCGTTAGGTGAGTTGATTAAATCTGATCATCCAGCTACCGTAGCTAATTTTTTAAGAATGGAAGATGAAACCCGTTGGCGTTCATATGGCAATCTGCTTGATACACTAAAAACGGGCATTCCAGCTTTTACTAGCACTTTTGGTGAAAACTATTTTGATTATATAGCAAAAGATGCTGGATTGCAGCAAAGGTTTGATGATGGTATGCATGATATATCATCAGAAGAAAACATGTTTATTGCGCAATCTTTGAATTTTAAAGATGCTACAACTATAGTTGATGTTGGTGGAGGAACAGGCGGGCTATTGCTTGCTTTAAAACAACAATATTCTTCTTTAGGTACTACTATTCTTTTTGATTATACTAACTTAACACCAGAACAGCACAAACTTTTAAAAACTCAAACTATTACCTTTGTTCAAGGTAGCTTTTTTGATGAACAAGCTATTCCTGCAGGAAAAGATATCTATATCTTAAAACGGGTGTTACATGATTGGGATACAGCTAAATGCATACGCATTGTAAAACGATGCCGAGAAGCTATGGCTCCTAACAGCAAGCTGTATATTATTGATGCACTTATACTTGCAGGCAATAACTATCACGTAAGTAAAGATATCGACCTTATGATGATGACGTTATTTGGTGGTCAAGAGCGTACGCAAGTTGAGTTTGAAGAGATCCTTAAAGCTGCTGATATGCGTTTAGTAGCTACAAAGCCCATAGAGTCCTCAATGTTATCTATTTTAGAGGCACGTTTAGCCTAGCTCTACGCTCCAATACTAGTAAAATTAAAAAAATAATCGAATATCGATATATAATTATTGATATTCGATTATTTTTTTGGTACTATTGCTTTTGATAATTTGTTTGTTTTATCTAAATCAGGAGTTTTTTATGGTTTCTATTACAAAATACACACGATTAATTCAAATTACGAGTATTGCCTGTGCGGTTATAGTAACAGTAGTAACCTGTTTGAGTTGGGTAAGTGATCTCTTTCCTACTATTACAGCACTCTTTCAAAATAGCGGTGAAGGGACTAATGCGTTAACACGATTTAAAGAGTTATCTGCTATACCATTTAGTCATAGATGTATAGGTTTTATTGTTGATGGTATTGCTCTAAGTATACTTTGGGTAGGTATTGTTTTTTTAAACCGCGTTCTGAAGCGTTTTCAAGCGGGTGATTTCTTTTCTCTTGAAAATATTCACTTATTTACTCTTTTAAGCCGAGTAGCATTAGCATGGGCGTTATATATGCCTCTAAGAGTAACCTTGCTCTCTCTTATAACAACACTTCATAAAGGTGTTGGCCATAGAATGCTTACTCTACAGTTAAGTATCCAAGATAGTATAAATATAGGGATATTCTTAGGACTTGCTCTTTTAACAAGCCTTATAGAAGAAAGTAGCAAATTAAAAAAAGAACACGACTTAACAATATAAGTTGGTATACCATTATGAAAATTATTGTAAAATTGGATGAACTATTAGCTCGTCGCAAAATGAGGCTTAATGAGCTTTCACAATTAGTTGATATTACCGAAGTAAATCTTTCTATTTTAAAGACAGGAAAAGCCAAAGCTATACGGTTTTCTACGCTAACTTCATTATGCCAAGCACTTAACTGCCAACCGGGAGATTTATTAGAGTTTGCAAAAGAATAAACGTTAAAGAACATTAAGCTCTTTAAGCTGTTCTCTTAGTGCTGTATAGTTGCCATTAACTAAAAGTATACCGGTAATACCACAAGTTGCAGCTGCACGAACATTGACTGATTGATCATCAATAAAAATACAGTCAGCAGGGTTAAGTTTGCAGGTATTAATAATATACTCAAAAGCAGCAACATGAGGTTTAATAAGACCTATAGCGCCTGAAATAACAATGTGATGTGTGTTAAAATAATTAAAAATATCTGGGTAATGCTGTTGTACTAAATTAAAAGAAACAGCATCCCAGTTGGAAAGAATCATAAGTGTATTTTTTAGCTCACCGTTTGTATCTTTGGCTTCAGCACAATCGCGCAGTAATTGTATTCCTTTTGCCAGTGGATAAGTATAACGTGCTAAAATTTGGGGATTAAACATAACTTCAAATGCTCTTTTGAGTAAGTTTTTTTCACGTTCACTTACAAAGTAGTGCTGCGCATCAAGTTTTTCAAGATAATCGTTAATAGAAACGAGTAACTCTTTTTCTTCAATTTTTCCTGCAAGCCATTTGTGCATAACAATAGGCAGTGGATTTCCTTTAAAATCTGTAGCTTTTTCGTGTGGATAAGAGTCTGAAGGATCCATTTTTTCTAAAATATCAAAAATAATAGGATAAATATTGGGATTGCGCCAATCAAGAAGCATGTAGGCGATAAAATGTGTAAAACCTATACTATAGGCAACACCTAGTTTACTTGTTGTAAATAGTGTATCACCTACATCCCAGATAATGGTTTTGCCAAAACAGGTAGTGCTAGTCATAAGAAGCAGACAAAATAAAAATTTTTTACTAACATGCATAGAGCTCCTTGATGCTATGTGCTTACTATAAGTAGCTTAGCTTAAGCTTTTGTGTAGAGCAATAGTTATCCTAACTTATTTTTTTACTCACTCAAGTATGCTTTTCTTTGCTTTTCTGACGGTTTCTCGCTGCACATTTCTTGGTACCAATGAGTAAGGGACCAGTGTTTTTTGGTATAAGTAAAAAAACTCAAACTGGCCAGTAGCTGTAAGTGTGTTTTATGTGATAGTTTATACTGCTGTACACTAAGCATAATTCTCCTGATTGCTAGCTAACTTACTCTCTATACTAATTCTCAGTATACCAGCAAAATAGCAGTACTTTAATGTATAAGTAAAAATAAGTATATTTTAGGCTTAATTTTGTGCATAATGGGTAGTCTAAAGCACAAGTATTTAAGAGCTTATTTTTTTCTTTACTAGTATGAACCTATGAGCAATGTACCTAAAAGATTTAAAGAGATTATAATAAACACGTATGGTCAAGCAGGTGTGCTTTGGCTTGAGCAACTTGAGAGTATCATAGCCAGTTGTGCCCACAAGTGGGGTCTTGAGCAGGTGCAGCCATTTCATACATTATCGTATAACTACGTAGTTCAAGCCTATAGTCAGGTATATAAAGCTCATGTAGCACTTAAGCTTGCAGTAGAAGATTCTGCTTTTTCTAATGAGCAACAAGCTCTAGAATTTTATAATGGTCAAGGATGTGTTGCATTACTCGACTCTGACGCCACCTATAAAGCACTATTACTGCAAAAAATAACTCCTGGCACTGCACTTGATACATTGTTTGCTATTGCTGATAATCGTGCTGTTATATATACAGTTGAAATAATAAAAAAGCTTCATAGCAACAAACAGTTGCCTGCTTGTCACCAGTATTTTGGCATACAAAAATGGCTTAATGTCCTGTACTCATTTACTGACGAGCGTGTTCCTAGGGCTTCTATTATTTTTGCGCGGCAGCTTGCTGAACAGTTACTGCAAACTGCTCAAGAAAGCTACTTATTGCATGGCGACTTACATCATGGCAATATACTGTTTAGTAATCAAAAAGGGTGGATAGCAATAGACCCAAAAGGAATAGCGGGTGAATTAGCTTATGAAGTTGGCGCATTTATACGCAATCCTTTTCCTGAATTAATACTGCAAGCACATGCTCAAGAAATTATAGCTCGTCGGTTAAACCAATTTTCTGAACTTTTACACATTGATCGCACACGATTAGCCCGTTGGGCATATGTGCAAGCTATTATTGCTACATGCTGGGCATGTGAAGATCAAGATCCAAGTTGGCAAAATTTGCTCTCTATAGCCACGTTAATCCAAAATCAACTATAAAATATTCTCTTTTAGCTTTTTATTGAAACAGTGCGATCAAAAGTGTTATGTCTCAGTAAAGAGTTTTTATAATCAGTTACTCAAAAGAGAGGTTTTATGACAATACGTTTAGTTGCATTACTAAGTATTTTAGCAGTGCCTTTTAGTGCCCAACCCATGTGTAATCCGTGTATTGTGCAACAGTCTTCCTCTATTGCAAGTGCGACATTTCCTTCCTCAGTAGCATTTTCTAAAGATGGATGCCTTGCTATAGCTAACGCTAATCCTGGAAATAATACAGTAACTATTTATAAACCAAATTCTGATTGTACTGTACCAACTAACCCGATTGCCACTTTAACAAGTTTGAGTGGTGTTAATCAACCAGGACAAGTAGCATTTTCACCAACAGGATGTTTAGCTGTTTTAAATATTGATACAGTAACTCTCTATAAAGTAGATCCTACAACATGCACAGCTCAAGATGTTGCTGTAACAACTTTAACAAATGCTAATGGTCTTGATAGTCCTGTTGCACTAGCATTTTCTCCAAATGGCTGCTTAGCAGTTGCTAATAGAGGTAATGATACAGTAACTATCTATAAAGTTGATCCAGCCACTTGTTCTGTAGATGTTACTCCTGTAGCTACACTTGATACTACCAATGGTATTAACTCTCCAGTAGCTGTAGCATTTTCATCAACTGGATGTCTTGCTGTTGCTAATACAGGTATTTTAAGTGATGGTACTGATAGTACAGTTACTCTCTATAAAGTAAATGCTGATTGTACCGTAGATGATACTCCTGCTTTTACCTTTGATACTACTTATGGTATTGTAAACCCAACTGCTTTAGCATTTTCCACTTCTAGTGCCTGTTTAGCAGTTGCTAATAAAGGAGTTATTGGTGATGGCACCGATAGTACAGTAACTGTGTACATTATAGATATAGCTACTTGTTCATTTGGGGGATCATCTGAAAATGATCACTCTACGTTGACTAATGCTAGTGGCATTAGTAATCCTACTTCAGTAGTATTTTCACCTAATGAATGTCTTGCTGTAGCTAATGCAGGCAGTTTAAATGATGGTAGTGATAGTACGGTAACTATATATACTGTCAATACGGGATTCTGCACAGTTGCTGACAGTGCTAACTCTACTCTTACTAATGCTAGTGGTATTAGTAATCCTGCTTCAGTAGCATTTTCACCTAGTGGCTGTCTTGCTGTTGCTAATAGTGGAACTCAAAATAACGATGATTCAGTAACTCTTTACACTGTTGATCCTAGCACTTGCAGTACACCAGATGCGGCTACAGCAACTATTGCCAATAAAAGTAGTTTAATATCTGCAAGTGATCTAGCATTTTCACCTAGTGGCTGCCTTGCTGTACCTCAAGGAGGTTTTGGCATAGTTAGTATTTATACTATTAGCTCTGATTGTACTACTACAGCTACACCGGCTGTAGATCTAAGATCTTTTTCGCCTAATGTTATAGCTTCTGCATTTTCATCTAATGGGTGTCTTGCTGTTGCTGATGAAGGAGGAGTCGCTAATGGAACTGATAGTACTGTTAAAATATATAAAGTAGATCCTGCTACTTGTACAACACAAGATAATCCTGTATCAACACTTACTAATGCTAGTGGTATTAGTAATCCTAGAGCACTAGCATATTCTGCTAGTGGGTGTCTTGTTGTAGCAAATACGGGTGTTATAGGCGATGGTAGCGATAGTACTGTAACGTTTTATAAAACCAACACTGCTGATTGTACAACACCTGATACCGCATTATTTACTCTTACAAGTGCTGATGGTATAAACTTACCTACAGCAATAGCTTTTTCGACTACCGATTGTCTTGCGATAGCTAATAGTGGTAATAATACAGTAAATTTATATACTATTGATCCTGTAACATGTAAACCTACTGCAACAGGTACTATTACTAATGGCGTAGTAAGTCCTCTATCGCTAGCATTTTCTTCTACTGATTGTTTAGCTGTAGGTAATCTAGTTATGAATAGTACTAACACTGTAACTTTATACAAAGTAGATACTGCAACTTGTTCAGCGCAAAATAATCCACTCGTTACTCTTACTGATGCTGACGTAATTTTTGCTTTTTCTTCTCAAGGGTGTTTTGCTGTAGTAAATGGTGCTCGTACTAATGTTAACATTTATAGCATAGATTCAGCTACTTGTTCTCTATCAGCAACGCCTCTAAGTACTTTGGGAGAAGCTCAAGGGTTAGGCTCTGTGCAAGATTTAGCGTATTCACCTTCGGGATGTTTAGCGGTAAGTAATACAGGCGGTAGTCAGCCAGGTATCATACTATTTAAAAACAACTGTACACCAACACCAACAGTAACGCCATTGCCCGTAAATAAAAAGTTTAGCTGTTTAGCCAGAGCTATACTTAATAAATATTGTACTGCTAACTAATTAGCTAGTTAAATTATAAGGGGCATTGCCCCTTATGATCCCCAGGTAAGTAGCTAACAAGCAAAGAGGCCACTATGCGTGGCCTCTTTTAGTAAATTATCTAAGCTTTAATAAAATTTTCTCTCTATAAAAGCTTTTGCAGGAGTGCATTGATCTATATGCTCTTCGAGCGAAAAAGTAGATCCTTTAAACCTTAAAGAAACTTCGCCCCCTGTTTTGCCATTGCGATTTTTAAGTACTACTAGCTCGAGTGTTGGCTGGCCTGTAAAGTGAGCATTAGCTTTAGACTCGTTCCATATACCTATAATAGAATGGGCATCTTGTTCTATATCGCCTGCTTCACGTAATTTATTTTCTTCCATATCTCTTTTTGAAGTCACTTCACGATTAAATTGAGCACCTAAAACGATGGGTAATGATAGCTTAAGAGCTGCCTCAAGAAGGTATTCAGATATTTTTTGAAGTTCAAGCTGACGGCTTGCAAAGCGACCTTTGATTTTAATTTTTTGTATATAATCAATAAACACTGCCTCAAGAGGGTAGCGATCTTTAAAGTTAGCTAAAAAGCAGACTAAATCTTCAACATACAAATGCTCATCAACCAAAGCTAAGCGATTATCATTTACTAATCGAGTAAGATTCTTTTTGCCTTGCTCTATTTTTTGTAACTGTTCGGTTACTAGAGACTTTGTCTGCCAGGCCATCGAAGTGCCCATAAGATAAGCAGTTAACAGTTCATTATTAAAATGAGCGTCAAGTTCAACTTTACAGATACTATTTAAAATATTTAAAAGAAGTTGCTTTCTTGTTACTTCGTAGCTACAAAAAAGAAAAGTGGCTTGTGCATTATGTTGTATCAGATTTAAAAAAAGATTAAGTAATAAGGTTGTTTTACCATGACTCGGGCGTCCTGCAATAATAGTAAGAGACTGGGTAGGAATTTTCCAGATACTATCAAGACTTGCGTACCCAGTAGAGAAATTCGCAGGTACGTTAACAGTATCTTTTATAAAATCATCTAAAGTATAAAAGGGATTAATTTGTTGATTACCAGTAAGTATAAAAGGTTGCCTTGTAATAGGAGCAACCTCCTGGGTATCTAAAGAAGCAATCGGAAAATTGAGTAATTTTGCCTGTAAGCGTGAAGTAAGCTCTTTATGCTTCATGTAAGTTATGCTGCGTTGCGATATTCCTGAAGATTGTTTTCAGATACATACCATTTTTGATCAATTTTTTGACCCTTAAGTTTACCTGAACGGATAAGCTCACGTAAAGTGCGTGGATGTATTTTAAGAAGAGTGCTTAATTCTTGTACGTCGTATAAAACAATGGTATCAACTGTTATTGGCATAAATATATTCCTTGAGAGATCAAAAATATTATTAAAGTGTTATGCCTTTAAGAATAACCTAAAAGAGTCTTTTAGTACACGAAAATAGAAAAAGGCAACAAGAAAGGCAATAACGCAGGATCTTTTACAATCATAGCTCCAGAAAGCCTTGCAGTTATTGCCTTATTTTTAAATACCTCTTATCTACTTATCAGCATAGCATACTTAATTTTATTTGTCAAGCTGAAATTTAAAATTGGCATAATTTAGATTAAAATATCCATGCGTTGGGATAATTCTTGTGCTGAAATAAACTCTATGCCCTTAGGGTGCTCGTATACTTTTTCTTCTTTAGGTAAGTGTGGCATAAGCTCCGTTTTACATAAACCTGTAGTTGGCAAGCCTTGATTATACCAATCAGCTAAGCCGCCAAGGTATGCATATACTTTAGTATATCCTAGAGCTTTTAGTAATTTGGCTCCCTCGTAAGTAGTATAATCTTGAGAGTTGGTACTATAGACAACTATCTCAGCTTCTTTTGAGAATTGTTTTACATACTCTGCAAGATCTTCTAAAGGGACATTAATGCTGCCTTCTATATGACAACTATCATATGTTTTGTCTCCTAAGACATTAATTATTTGACTGCGATTCATGGTAGCCTCCTGTTGCTTTTAGTGAATGTTATTCTTACTATAATAACAATTTTATAATTCAAAAGTAAATATTTTTTGTATTAAATCAGAAATTATCAATTTTATATTTTATATATTAATTTACATTAGTATAGAGGCGTGTTATTGTTAAACTATAGATTGTAAATACAGAAAAATATAATTATATAGCAAGGTCTCTATGAAAAAAATCTTTTTTTCTTTATTAGTGGTGTATCTGTTGAATGGGATAACCTGTTGTATGGCAGATGTTAAAGATCAGATTTGTCAAGCAATAATACAAGGTAATCTCAACGCTGTAAAAGATTTGATATTACACTCTGAGATTGATATTAATAGCTTATATCCTGTTCGTACAGCTACTCCATTACTTATTGCTGTACGTTGGAGACAATCTGAAATAGCTCATTTTTTACTTAAATATGGAAAAGCAGATATAGATGCTTGTGATGATGAGGGCTACACTGCGCTTTTTGATGCTGTAGACCGAAATAATATTTATCTAGTTAAGTTATTATTGAAATATAAACCTAACTTGCAAGGATTTCATGATAATAACTATACGCCTCTTATTATTGCAGTAGAGAAGAATAATATAGAAATAGTGCGATTATTAATTGAAGCCGGAGCTCTTCTGAATGAGCAAGAGAGGCAGATGGGAAGAACTGCTTTATATCGGGCTCTCTGTTTTGGGGGGTCTCCTATAGCACAACTATTAATTGAGCAAGGTGCTGATATACACAAACTTAATTATAACAACAACTCTTGTCTTCATATTGCTGCAAAAAGGGGTTGTAAAGACATTGTTAAGTTGCTACTTTCTAAACATGCTGATGTAACTTGTAAAAATATATATAGCAAAACACCTTTTTACTATGCTTTAAAAGAAGGTAGTAATACATTAATTTCGTTATTTATTGAGCATGGAGTTGATGTCAATGCTGCTCAACTAAACGGATATACACCTCTTTCTTTAGCTGCAGAAAATAACAATACACCTTTGGTTGAGTTTTTGCTCTGTCATGGTGCTACTATAGATGCTGAATCAGATTTAGCTTCAAATGCTAGTGTAAAACAAGCTGTAAATAATCAATCTGATTGTACTATGTCTGCTGAGTGCAAGAATTTTCGTATGTTGGGGCAAGAGTTAAGGAATGGTATTTATCCTAATAAAGTAGTTCAAAGTTTTATAAATTCAAAAAAGCAAGAATTGTTTGATGCTATAAAATTACAAGATACATCGACGTTTAAAGAACTGTTAAAACATTTGTTTTCACTCTGCCTTACAGATAATAATGGTAATACACTATGGCATTTGGCTTGTTTGTATAACAATCAAGAGGTGCTGAGGTTGCTTTTAGCCCTATACCCAGGTCATAAGGTATGGCAAAAGAAAAATAAGCAAGGTTTAACACCCCTAGAAGTTGCTGTAGGCCAGGGAAATACTCACTTACTGAAATATATACTAAGCACTTTGTATGGTTCAACTACAGTAGTAGTGTCTGGTGCCAAGCGTAATCGTGATGAAACGAGCGACATCGTAATGAAAAAGCGTAAGGTTATATATGAGTATCTATGTGATACTGATTCTGAAAGTGACGAGGATAATGGCTAAGCTCTCTTTATGATTGTAATTGCTAGAATAAGTGACAGAAAGCTGCTTTTTGTAGTGTTAGTAAGTAGCTTTCTGCTTGTATGTTTAAAGTATTTTAGATTACCCTATGTCATCTAAAAATATTTCTAGAATAAGATCTTGGTTATCATTACCTCTACTTTGTGACGATTTTGAAGTAGTAGATCTTGTAGTTGTATTTGTCTGAGTACTTGAACTGCATTGACGACCACGACATCTGTGAGGAGCTTGACCGCCTGCTTGACCTCGTTTGGTTATTGTACTCGTGTTAGCTTGTTCTTGTTTTGTATTAGTTTTAGCCATAGCATGTCTCCTTTAAAATATAATTTAATATTTAATATTAGTAATTATAGCTTACAAAAGCTTGCAGTTGCAATAGTTTTATTAACATAACAACAAGGCACACTAAGTTAGTGTGCCTTGTTAATTAATTTTTAATTGGGGAATCGTAAAGGGGCGTGCCCCTTTAAAACCCCGTTTATTAGTTTATTTATTAGTTTTTAATACGTATTAAAAACTAAACGTTAAATTTAATGTGTACCACGTCACCATCTTGTACTTTATAATCCTGGCCCTCAATGCGAATTTTGCCTACTTCTTTAAGTTTAGCTTCTGTACCATATTCAAAAAGATCTTTGCAATTAAATATATCAGCACAAATAAAACCACGCTCTAAATCTGAATGTATTTCACCCGCTGCTTGACGTATAGTTAGTCCTGTTTTAATAGGCCATGCGTGAACTTCTTTTGGACCACAGGTAAAGAACGTTATAAGACCTAAATGAGTGTAAGTGCGTGCAATAATAGTATCTAAGCCTTTTTCTTTAAGGCCCATCATAGATGCCATCTCTTGTTGTTCTTCGGGGCTAAGCTGGCTAAGCTCATACTCAAGTCGTGCACTTATTGGTACAACGCGGTCCTGCCCAAAAGTAGAGACTAATTTTTGGTAGTGCTTATTGTTTTTGTAAGCATTATCAGCTACTTCGTTTTCAGATATATTGGCAATAATTAAAAAGTTTTTAGCTGATACCAAAGGTATAGTTTGTACTGGAGACTCTTGGAGTAATTTTTGTACTTGTGCTAAATCCAGATCATTAAGAGCTACGGTAAGCTTTTCAAGAAGTTCAAGTTCAAGCGTTAATTCTTTAAGCTCTGCAGGCTTATTTTTACTGCTTTTAGCTAAATGTGCTGCTTTGGTTTTCCGTTTATCAACTGAATCAAGATCTTTAAGCATAAGCTCTGTTATAATAATTTCATAATCGATCAATGGATCTATTTCATCAGTACGTGAATAGGTTATATTTGGGTCATCAAAACAACGTAGCACATGAAGTATAAGATCAACTTCTCGTATATGACTTAAAAATTGATTGCCTAGACCTTCGCCTGAAGCTGCACCTTTAACAAGGCCTGCTATATCTACAAATTGCACGGTAGCTGGTAGCAATTTGGGAGACTTATAGATAGCTTGCAGCTTTGGTATACGCTCGTCAGGTACACTTGTGCATGCCATATGAGGATCAATAGTACAAAAAGGGTAGTTCTCTGCAGGTACAGAAGATTTTGTAAGGGCATTAAAAAGTGTAGATTTACCAACGTTAGGTAATCCTACAAGCCCGGCGCAAATACTCATGAGTAGTATCCTTAAATTATCGAAATTATTAAAAAGCATTAGAAAAGCTCATGTCGCATACATGAGGGTTCATGCTCTTTGTCTTAAATTACTTTATACTTAGAGAGAGAAACTAGTAGTGTTTAGGGCTTATAAAGCCTCTATACCTAGTATATAATGGAAAAATTGATCTGTACATGTAGCTTTACTTGGATATGCTTATGCTTCTAAAACTTGCCTTTTGGGCAGCACTTTTACTGTCTGCTGGTTGGTATATACACAATAAACTTAAATTTCAAGATAATTGCATAGGTTTTAACAGCGGATCGTTGCTTTGTGGTAAAGCGGTGTATAGTAAAAAAACTTTTGAGCATGATTTGGTTGTTAACGGAAATTTTTCTGGCACTGAAGTTGCTTTACAAGCAGCAATTATTAATGGCACCGCATACTTGAGTAAGTCTCATGTACATGGTGCCTTAACTGTTAATGGAATGGTTGAAGCTCAAAGTAGTTTTTTTGATGGACCGGTAAGTGTGCAAGGCTATTTTATTGGAAAGAGCATAGCAGTAGCACATACTATTAATCTATGCGGCATGCTAAAAATAACAGACTCTCAAATGCAAGCAATTACGGTAAAAAACTCAAAAGAAAAACCGGCTCATATTTACTTGTACGGTTCCACCCATGTAGCAGCAGATATAGTATTTGTAGAAAGCAACGGTATAGTACATGCCGATAAAACAGTTACTATAGCCGGCAAAATAGTTGGTGGTTCACGCTTAAGTAATTAATTTTAAACTTTTTTATATGCGTTTAGTAGTTGCTTTAATGCTATGATTCCTACTGTTAAAACTATAAAACCCGTAAATGTGCTTAATAAAATTGCAGGATAATGATCATAGCCTAATAGAGCGACAAGCTGTTGACTAATTTGAATTCCAAAGTGAAGACACGCTATAACAAGTATAGTATTCAAAACAGCTTGTAGAGCTGGTATATATTTTTCTTGCATAAAATTCCTTAAAACAAAAGTGTTTGAAATAATAACTGTATTAGTATATAAAATAATAACATATTGGGACTATTAGTCAAATGCTTGCTTTGATAGTAACTATTTGATTGACTATCTGTTTTTGTCTGTTCTAAGCTAAAGCACTTGTATTACTAGATCTAAATGTTAAAAAGGTAAACTATGTGTTTTTCAGTTCAAGCAAGTTTTGCAGCCGCATTATTATTATCAACGTTAGGATACACAGCGTTACGACGTGTACGATCATCTAGGTATTATCCTTTTGCTTGTGTGCCAATGTTTTTTGCTCTTCAACAATATGCTGAAGGGGCTCTCTGGCTTAATCATGATTATGGTATACTGCATGAACTTGTTAAGCTAGCAGTATATGCTTTCTTGGGCATTGCTTTTGGTGGTTGGCCTATACTTATGCCTTTTGCTTTATATCTTATTGAAAAAGATATAAGTCGACGTATAGTACTGAGCTTACTACTCTTATGGGGTATTGCTTTTGCTGCTTATTCTCTTTGGGCATTAAGTACTTATGGTGCAGAAGCAGTTATTCAAGAGCATCATATTTATTATAGTTTTATCGCACCACAGTCTAATAGCTTTAATATGTTTTTATATTGGATACCTGTTGTGGGATCTTTTTTTGTTTCAAGCAAGCGCTTTATGCCCTTATTTGGGCTTATAGTTTCTATTGCTTTAGCTGTAAGTTATTATATGTGGTATACCTACCTCACTTCAGTCTGGTGTTTTTTTGCCGCATTACTTAGTGCTTGTGTGGTTGCTCTTGTATAGTTTTTAGCAGCTGCCACAGAATTTTTTAGCCTCTGCGTTTGATCTGTATCAAAAAAAAGAACTTTATGACCCCAAGATTTACTTTGGTAAGCAGTATCTTGAAAATAATGTTCAAGTTTCCAATTGTTAAATATTTTTTGAGGCTTAAGGAGAGCAAACGAATCATAAGTAAAGCAGTTTTCACCACTGTTTTCTAGTTTTGACTCTGGCGATGATATAAGTGTAAAGACTGTATTGTCATCCCAGACGTTTACAAGCCCTTTAGAGCAACAAATCATATCAAGCATAGGACCACCGGTGGTATTATTATGCTGATGGCCCCGTATAACACCTTTAAGTGAGCTGCGTTGCGAGTTGCCCCATGAAAGCATATCATGTGAAAGGTCGCGCCCATATACCCAGCGGCTAAATCGCTTATCTCCGTTTGGGCTAAAGGCGCTTTTACTATTAGTATAAAAGTCACTCCACATAAAGCCTACACATCTTTTGCTTCCTGTTACTGGATTAGTAAAATAGGGGCTAGGGAAGACTAGATTTTGTATTTCTGAACATAAAATATCGAGATTACTTGCTAGTTTTATACTGTTTTGTGACTGCTGATTTAAAAAAGTATTAAAATTGTGTCTGCGTGCAAATGTACCTATTAGTTCATACTTATACTGTTGAACTGAACTAAGTAGCTTTCGTGGATTATAGCCCAGTTCCATGCCCCCGTGGCAGCACTGCATAAAGTTAATATGATCTGTTGTACCAGAGCCTATATAGACTACTACGGGTAGGAGATCATAAAAGCGACTAAGCATGATTTCTTGTTCTGGAGTTAAAGAAAATTTGCTTTGTAACTCAAGTAAAAAGCTGGGAGCAACATCTTTCTCGGGTTTTGCTAATTCACCTTTTTTAAATGAAACTGAAATATTATAATCTTCATGGTTACCTCGTACTAAAAATACTTGGTTTGGATTAGCTAATTTAAGTCGAGCTACCGTATAAAAACACTCAACGCCGTAAATACCCCGGTCAATATAGTCACCTAAAAAAAGCATATAAAAATTAGGCTGTTTAAGTTTAAAGTTGTTATCAATAAACCCAAGCTCCTGCAGCTTTAGTAAATCTCGCATAAGCGAATGAATGCTGCCATGCAAATCTCCAAATAGGGCTATTGTGCTATTGGGCGCTACTATTAAACGCTGCGCGTAGGGTTTGAAAATAAAGTTTTTTGGTATATCGTTAAGATCGACTGGTCGCTGTAGATTAGTTATGCCAGGAGCTTGTTCAATAAGTGATTTGTGGTTAATCCAGTTGCTCGAGTTGCTTAAAGTAGTGCCTATAAGCCGGGCGCATTGAGTGATAGTGGATAAAAATTGGTCTCGATTTAAAACTGCTTTTTGATAATCAGCCTGAGCTGGGAGAGTAGAAAGTTCTATAGGCCGCTCTTTTAAAGCAGCAATTTTTCGAGCCCATTCTTTTAGGCTATATCCTGTAGGCAAGCTAACTGCCTGTATTTTGCTAGAACATATAACACGCGGAACTAAAGCTAGCTCTGGAGCTCCATTTGCTGTGGTAACTGTTAAATAAACTAGTATAGCTAGAGATAGAAAAAAGTTCATAACTACTCCCTTTGTATTGGAACTCTTCTTAACTATAAGCTATATAAGTAAATGCTTTCAAGAGAACGTAGTACTAAAGTATACTATTGCTTTTAGGCACTTTAGAGCACCTAACTAAAATACACTTATGTTCGTATTAAATTAGAAACGAGACAGTATGTTATTCTACTGTCTCGTTTCTAAGTATAGTAATTTATTTAAGCAAATTTTATTTACTGATATATTTACGAATAGTATCTACTATGTCATTGGTTAAAGCATGTTCTTGGGTACAATAAGCATTGATGATACCATGCTTTGAAATACCTAATTCAGGTCCCATAGTACCTATACGATTGCGCAGTAAACGGCCCAAGAATTGGGCATTTGTATTGTTATGTAACTTATACTTTTGTTTTGCTAACTGTGCAAGCTCTCGCTCTTCATCCAAGCTTAAACCAAGTGATCTGATGAGCTTGCTTGCCAATTTAAAACAGTTCATTTGTAGAGCTTTTTCAATAGTAGCCTGAGTTGGGTTCGAGAGAGCCTCATATATGAGTTCTCTATAAGCATCAATAGCTGCTTCTGATAAGTCTATTTGGGATATGTCATCTATAAAAGGTCTTATTTGTGTATCTTTTTCTAAGTCTTCAACTAATTCCATGTAGATACGTGCATTTTGATACACTGGATTGCTCTGAATACTAGTAGCAAACGGATTATTAATAAGAACCGCCATAATGTAGTTTGTAGGTAGGAGCGTTAAGGTACGAACCCTAGTGCTATCTTTAAGTATCAATAGCTTTATGACTTTTGTCATTCTATTGTTTATAGCTTGTGCTAAAGGGGTTAATCCATTATATTCAGTTGCAACATTAGCTCCATGAGATATTAAAAGTTCTGCTATAGTTTTATAGCGCTTTTTCGTAGCAGTATGAAGAAGGCTTGGTGACCAAGCATCACTAATATTTACGTCACACTGTCCAATTAGTAACCTTACTGTCTCTGTATTACCTGTTTCTACGGCGGCATTGAAAATGTGTTGTTTTTCTTTTCTATCATTATCATTGCCAAGAGAAGTAACTACTTGCGCTATCTGAGAACAATTTTTGTGTAAAGCAGTGATGGCTATTTGAGTAATAGAAGATGGGCTTGGTTGATCTGTTGGAGGCAAGTGACTAAGGTAACCTACAAGAGATTGCGCTATTTCTAAACGATTTTCCTGTAGTGCAGTTATAATTAAGTTACTTAATTGGGATGAATTAGCTTTATTTGCTATAAATAAGCTGCGAAGACCTATTGTGCTATTATCTTTAATACAAGAAATAGCAGTTGTCATAAAGCGTTCATCTCCAGTTGTATAAGAGCTCAGCATAGGATAAGCAACTCTAGATGATAAAACAAGTAATGCAATAGATAACGGGATTTTTAGTTTCATATTTTTCCTAAACAAATTTTATACTAACATTTAATTGATACTATAAATAAGTTTATACAATTTTAAATATTAATCAAATTGAAATTTAAATTAGGCGCTGTGTATGCATTTAGCTTATGTAAGGACAAAAAAATAAGGTGATGTAATCTAATACACCACCTTATTTGTACGCAGGGAGTCTGTTAATTACTCTTTAATATCTGCATCAATTGGACCTTGATCATCAGTATTTGATGATTCAGAAGCTTCTGGTTGAGCACCAGCTGCTTCAGGGTTATTTTTGTATAAGAATTCGGCAACTTTATGAGAAGCTTGTAGCAATTCATCGGTTGCTTTTTGTAGTTCTTCTGCATTTTCTGCTTGATCTTTAAGAGTAGTTTTTGCTGTCTCTAAAGCTGTTTCGAGCGCTTGAGCATCTTCACCTGAGAGTTTTTCTCTGTTTTCTTTAAGAGTTTTCTCGATATCAATGATAAGGCCGTCAAGGCGATTTCTTTTTTCAACTGTTTCGCGGATCTTTTTATCTTCAGTGGCATGTTCTTGAGCTTCTTTAACAAGACGTTCAACTTCCTCTTTAGATAAGCTGGTATTACTAGTAATAGTAATCTTTTGTTCTTTGCCAGATGCTTTATCTTTTGCAGAAACATGTACAATACCGTTAGCGTCAATATCGAAAGTTACTTCGATTTGAGGTACACCACGTGGTGCTGTTGGGATGCCTTCAAGTCTAAATTGGCCAAGTACTTTATTGTCTTTAGCCATTTCGCGTTCACCTTGTACAACACGAATGTCTACAGCTGTTTGATTGTCTTCAGCAGTACTAAACACCTGTGATTTACGTGACGGTATAGTAGTATTACGTTCAATTAAACGTGTTGTAACACCGCCCATTGTTTCAATTCCAAGTGAAAGTGGCGTAACATCAAGTAATAGTACATCAGTTACTTCACCACCTAAAATAGCACCTTGTACCGCAGCACCTATAGCAACTACTTCATCAGGGTTAACTGATTTATTTGGCTCTTTGCCAAAGAAATCTTTAACAAGCTGTTGTACTTTAGGAATACGTGTTGAACCACCAACTAAAAGAACTTCATCAATTTGACTTTTGTTAATTGAAGCATCTTCTATAGCGCGACGGCATGGTATAAGTAAACGCTCAAATAAGTCTGCACATAATGATTCAAATTTAGCACGAGAAAGCTTTAATATTAAATGCTTAGGACCTGAAGCATCTGCTGTAATATACGGCAAATTAATCTCAGTTTCATTCATGCTTGAAAGCTCGATTTTAGCTTTTTCTGCAGATTCTTTAAGACGTTGTAATGCCATGCGGTCATTATGAAGATCAATGCCTTGGTCTTTTTTAAATTCTTCAATAATATAAGTTATAATCTTATTATCAACGTCGTCACCACCTAAATGAGTGTCTCCATTAGTTGATTTAACTTCAATAACGCCATCGTTAATTTCTAAAATAGAAACGTCAAATGTACCACCACCAAAGTCAAATACTACAATAGTGCCGTTCTTCTTTTTATCTGAACCATACGCTAAAGCAGCAGCTGTAGGCTCGTTGATAATACGTTTTACATCAAGACCAGCTATGCGACCCGCATCTTTAGTTGCTTGTCTTTGTGAATCGTTAAAATAAGCAGGAACAGTAATAACCGCTTCTGTTACTGCGTGTCCTAAGTAGTTTTCAGCAGATTGCTTTAACTTGCCTAAAATTGCCGCAGAAATCTCTTCTGGGGTATACTCTTTACCTTGTGCTAGGATTGCTACACCACCATCTTTGGTTTTAGTAATCTTGTAAGGAATATGTTTGGTTTCGTTAAGTGTTTCTTCATACTTGCGACCAATAAAGCGCTTTGCAGAAAAGATAGTGTTTTCTGGGTTAGTTACTGCTTGACGCTTAGCAACAACACCTACAAGGCGTTTGCCATCTTTGGTAAAAGCAACAACTGAAGGAGTAGTGTTTTGACCTTCTTCATTTGGTATTACTTTAGGCGTACCTGCTTCCATAACGGAAACTACTGAGTTGGTTGTTCCTAAATCTATACCTATAATTTTTTTAGCCATTAGTGACCTTTCTTAATTTCATTACTTTAAGTACTATATATACTTTATATTCTACTAGAAAACCGCCTAATTGTCAAGAATAAAACTAAGATTGTTTTAGTGCAGTCGGCTCAAATTTGTTATAATTATAAGTATATATTTTTTTAAAGTTGATATCAACAATAGAGACCTCATGAGCTTGGATAAGCTATGAGGCCTCAAGTAACTTTTAACTACTCGTTATTTACCCGTTACGTACGAGTAAGCAGTTACTATCCAGTTTTTTACGGTGTCAACATAAAAGGCAGGAGCTAGTGTGCCAAATAAAAGCAAAGACAAACCACCTAATAATAGTTTAGTTTTTAAAGTTGTGTGTGAAAAAATAAAATTAGACATAACAATCTCCCCAAAAAGTAGTTAAATAAGTTTATCTAATTAATGTAACCTAAAATAGCTGTTTTACAAGAGGGTACTGGCTATTTTTGTCACACTATTAAATAAAAAAGAAACTACAATGGTATATATTAAAAGTTTTTTTTCAAGTTTAAACGTTGGTTTAATGTTCCAATAATAAAAAGAAAAACCACTTAAAGCTAAAAACATACCAAGGCGCACGCCTACAAGAATACTAAAAAATAATTTGCCCAAGCTCATATAAGGCAATGTTATATAAAGCACTATAAAACTTAATAGATTAAAAATAAAAAATATATGAGCTTTCTTTTCAACGGTATACCAACGCTCATAAAGAGCAAAAAAACTTTCTATAAAACTTAAAATAAGAAACACATATACGCTTGCCCAGCTTGTTAGAGAAATGTCACCACCTAAATGCCAGTGTTGATAAGCTCTTATAAGTACTTGTATATTAATAACCAAAAAAATGCCTAAAACATACAGAGCCTGGTGTAATTTATAAGAAAGAGTGCTAAAAGTGGCGCGACGTTCCTCAAGTGGTTTATCTGTAAGATGAGCAAATACAGCATTACTTGCTATACCAAAGACTTTTTGAGCCACAGTTGATAGTATTTGAGAAAAAGAGGTAACAATTTTAAGAAAGCTTGCCTGTTGGCTACCTAATCTTAAGGCACATAAAGGTACTAGAAAATTACCCGAAAATAATTGCACTACCATTTGATTACTAAAGGTAAAAAATCGAATTTTAGTTAAAGCTTTTAATGACAGTAACTCTGGTGTGTGAGCTGATAGATTTTCTTTAGGTAAGTGCTTATAAATAGTATAGCACCTAAAAAGTAACGTAAGCGCTTGCCCTGTAGAGATAAAACCTAAAATAACCCATGTGTGAACCGTTGTGGTTAAAAAGCCCTGATAATAGGTGGCCCAAAAAAATAGTAAATAGCCTAGCATGCCAAGCACTTCAACAAGCGCTGTTGTTTTATTTAAAAAATTTAGCTGCAAGAAACTTTTAGCCGTTTTTTTTGCACTTTCACATAAAAAAGTATAACCAAAGAGTGTATAAAGGGGCACATCGAAAACGGGGATAGTACTCAAAAACAGAAAAAATAAAGCTGCTAAAAGTGCTGATACAAGAAGTATAAGTGATTGGGAGCCTATATAATACTTTACAAGCTTACTAAATTGTTGCTTGCTTGAGATTATGGTAGTTAAAAAAGGGGCCAGAGAAGTATCAAAACCAAAGTTAAAAAGCGTTATGCCTAAATATAAAAGAGATAAGAGACAGCTAAAGCTGCCATGAAACGAAGACCCTAAAAAAGATCGCACAAGCAAATGGTGCACGAGCAGCAGTATTTGAGTGCCTACTGAGTCGATTAAGTTCCAGTAGAGGCTTGTATTGAATTGCTTAAAATACGGTACGCGCATGGGTGCAACCTATTGGCTAAAGGTTTAAGAACTTAGTGTTAGTATACCAAAAAATAAGCTAGTGTTAACAAAAATTACTGCTATACTAAAAGCGGGTAAAAGCTTTCAAGGGTAAGTACCACCTTAGTTTGCCAAGTATACTTTTGTATAATTGGGGAAAGGGTCGCTATGTTTTCCTTAAATGAAAAAGTTGTCTATCCCGGTCATGGTGTAGCTCGCATTAAGAGTTTAGTAAAAAAGACCATGGCAGGAAAAGAAACAACATTTTATGAGCTTACCTTTTTAAGTAAAGATGTAACGGTGCTTGTACCTACAAGTAATGCTGATTCTGTTGGCATACGACCGTTAAGTTCTGATGAGCATATATATACTATTTTTAAGTTACTTGCTGAGCCTGCACGACGTATTACTCACTATGAGTTTACTGCAAGCAATTGGAATAAGCGCAACAAAGAGTATCAAAACAAATTGCGTACAGGTAGTCTCACTGATTTGTCAGAAATTTATCGTGATTTGCGCTATATAGCAACTCAAAAAGAGCTTTCGTTTGGTGAAAAAAACCTTTTACAACAAGCAGAAGCTCTCCTTATAGAAGAAGTTGCTCTAGTCAGACAAGTAAGTGAAGAAAAAGCTATTGAGCAATTGCGCAGCTTATGTGCAGCTCATCGCCAAAAACATACACCTGAAGAATTTGCTTCTAAAACTAAATATATCGAAATTCCTTAATAATTATAAAAGGGGGCTGTAAAAAGGCCCCCAGTATCTTTTACCCTTTACACGCTATGCAAAAATTATTTTTACTTTTTTCTGGTCCTACTGCTGTAGGAAAAACTGACTTTGTTAATAGATTAACTGATCAAGCGCCAGAATTGTTTGCTATAATCAATGGTGATATGGGCCAATTGTATACGCCACTCTCTATTGGCACTGCTAAACCTGATTGGAAAAACCAAGCTGTCGCCCATTATTTGTTTGATGTTATTGAAAAGCCTCATAATTACACGGTGTCTGAGTATAGACAGGCCGTAGTACAGTGCCTAGAAAAAGTCTGGAGTGCCGGCAAAATACCTATCATTGTCGGTGGATCAGGTTTTTATCTTAAATCCCTGTTTTTTCCGCCTCAAGATCTTGACTTTAAATATACCCCTGAAGAAGTGGTCAATGTTAATTTGAAAAACAACGAGCAAAAAACACCACAAGAATTATGGCAAGAGCTGTATGCTATTGATCCTGAACGAGCAACCACTATACATATGCATGATGTCTATAGAGTAGAACGTGCTTTAACTATTTGGTATACTACTGGCATAAAACCCTCAGAAGCAGGTCCTTTATATACACCCCCAGGCAACTATATCTTTTTACATTTAACTCGTGAGCGTGAAGAGCTGTATACGCGTATTAATGCTCGCACGAAACTAATGATTGAGCAGGGTTGGATTGATGAGGTAAAAAGCTTATCAAGCGCCTGGCGATCTTTTTTAAGAGAAAAAAGGCTGATTGGCTACCCAGAAATTATAGAATTTTTAGAGGATTCAATAAGTAAGCAAGAGCTTGTTGAATCTATAAGCATGCAAACACGTGCCTATGCAAAAAGACAAGAAACTTTTTGGAAATCTCTTAAAAAACAGCTTGTGCAAAGTGATACTGAGCAGGTTTATTTAAAACATATTAATGAAGTTAACTTGACTTTATCAAATGTTGATCTATATCTAAAGCAGTTATTATCTATTGTGAAGTCTTTAAACTAGAGTAGAGTAGTATGAAGCTATTTAAAAAAATATTCTCAGGTGTCCCCGTTGCAGAGCAAGTGCATGGTTTACAGCTTACGCAACAACAGGTAAGCTCGCTTATAGCAAGTTTGCTTATGCTTTCTTTTTTTATTTTTATTGGTGGTTATTATTGGGGCAAAAAACAAGCAGCAGAGGTTCTTTCAAGTACAGTCCAAAATGAGTTTTTAGCTGATAAGGTATATACAACATTACAAATAGCAAGGCTTGAAGAAAAACCTGAAGAACCTGATAGTCCATCTGAAGTTGAAGCCGTTAAGACACCTGCTTGTAAGTATTATGCCCAACTTGGTAAATTTTCTTCACAACGAGTAGCACAAGCTTATATTAAAAAACTTGAGAATGTAGGATGTCCTGCTACACTGATAGAGCAGAAGAGTGCAACCGTGCAAGGCAAGAATTCTCGCCTTTGGTATCAAGTGGTAACCCCCTTATATACAAAGCAAGAAGAGTTAAAAGAGTTACTTAACCAAATACGAGAAGTGGCTCATCCAAAAGATATTTCTATTATTACCGATGAATCCACCAACAGAAAGGCTTAATTTATGATAGGTTCAATGCGCAAAAATGTGCAAAAAGGCAATCTCAAACTAATTATTTGGTTTGTTTTGTTAGCTATGGCAGGAAGTTCTATAAGTTTAATATACAGAATGTCCCAAAGATCAGCTACAGGAGCAGCTGATGTTGCCACTGTTAACGGATTAGGTATATCAGCACTAGAGTTTAGACGTCGTTTTATACAAGTTGACTCGGTTATTTCTAATATTAGACGTGCTTATGGTCCTCAGGCCGATCTTATACTGCAGCTATGGCATTATGATCAAAAACCAGAAGATATAGCTCTTAATGATCTTATACAAGAAAAAGTGGTACAAAGCGCAGCTGATAAACTTGGTATCTATGTAAGTCCAGCATATGTTGAAAGCAAACTGAATGATCCTCTGTTTGTACGTCAATCATTAGGTTCAGTAGTTCCTGCTCAAGTAGTTGAAAATGGAACGCTTAACGTAACGTTGCTAAAAACCTATTTGCAACGTATGGGTATCTCAGAAACAGATTTTGAGACGTTGGTACAAGATACATTAGCGCGTAATTTAGTGCAGCAATTAGCTCAAGAATCTTTATATATTCCCCAAATGGCTGTTAAAGAACAGTACGCTAAAGAATATCTCAAGAAAAAGTTTGGGTTGCTTTCACTTAATCTAGATGATTATCTTAAAAAAATAGACACCAGCAAAATAACAGAGCAAGAGTTAACTGCATTTTATGATGCTCACAAGGAACAGTACCGTGTGCCTGAAAAGCGCACAGCTCAATTATGGAGCTTTGATCCAGCTCAGTATGACGTTGTAGTAACTCAAAAAGAGCTGCAAGAGTACTATGATGCTCATGTAAGTGATTACATAGATCGTCAAGAAGAAGTAACAGTAAAAGTACTTTCTTTTAAAGAAGACAAAAATAAAGCTAATGAAGCTGCACAACGTGCATCAAAAAATGCAAAAGAATTTGACGCACAAGTTGCATCAGCTCAAACTCTTACGCTGCAACGCTCAGACGTAAAAGACAGAGCACTCACTAATGCAGCTTTTGCTTTAGCTCAAACAGGTGATGTTTCCCCTGTAGTATATACTAAGCAGGGCTTTGTAATTCTTAAACTTGTAAATCGTAAACCAGCAACCTATAAGCCTTTGTCATCTGTAAAAGAGGATATTAAAAAGAAAGCAACTCTTGATGCATTTAAACGCAGTTTCTCAGTTGATGGGCAACGCATAATAAATCAAGCATATGATGCTCCTGAATTATTCTCTAAGTTTATTGAAAGCAAGAAAGCGCAAAAAAGCACCATAGAAAATATAGCACAAGATGGCACTCTTAAGTCGCAAAAAATATTTGGAGTAGCTCAAGAAGGTGGCCGGGTATTCTATCAAGAAAAAGATAAAGGATATATAGCAGAGCTTACCAAAATAACTCCAAGCTTTATACCTAACTTGGCTGATATTAAGCAACGTGTACTTGAAGAGACAAAAACAGAACAAGCACGTGATCTTCTAGAGCAAGATCTTAAAAAAATAGTAGCTCAAAAAGAGGGTAGCTTGCAAGAGCGTGCAAAAGCTGCCGGTATTTCTAAAGTTCAGTTTGAAACGACAGACTTTATTAATAGCAAATCTCAAGATGCTTTAAAAAAGCTTGAAGACAAGCATATACCAACAAGCAAGCTTTCTATACTTTCTCGTAAAGGTGCAATGCTCTATGAACTTGCTGATAAAGCCGGTTTTGTTTACCAAGTAACAGAAACCGAACCCCTTGATGAAAAACAATATGCTGATACTAAAGCACGTATTGAGCAACAACTTAGACAGCAAGCTCAAGATGGTCTCGGCCAGTCTTTTGTTGATACTCTTAAAACTAAAGCAACAGTATCCGTAGATCAAGAGCTCCTTAAAAGAGCATCTGGTAGAACTAATAACTAAGGGATTAATAAGCGAATTTATAAGGGGCTACTGCCCCTTATGATCCCCCATTAAAAATATACGATAAAAAAGGCACCATACCAGGTGCCTTTTTTATGCTCATAAAAGAAAGTTGTTGCTAGTATAAATCTTGAAAATATATACTAATTATAACTTAAAGAGCGCTATTTTCTTTATTAACGGGAGCATAATGAAAAAAACACTAGTACTTTTATTGCTTGTTTTTGTATTTAAAATCAATCATTGTTTTTATGATAGAGATGATCAAGTAGTAGCTGTTAAAAAAATAACCGATCTAGCTGTAGGCGGATTAGCCGCTAAAATAGTATCTCTTAAAAGAATAGCTCTCATTATTGTTCTTAACAAAGATAAAAATAGCCTTACCACTTTTCAAGAAGATGTTAATAATCAAGAAAATTACAACCAAAGAGTGTATAGCACTGGCGGTAAAGAAGCTATTGCATTTACAGTATCGCCCGATGAGCTCTGTCTAGCTGTTTTACACAAACATTCTGAGCGTATTAATTTTTTCTCAATAGAAGAAGATGGTGCTTTAACGCCCTTAGAGAGCTCTATAAGTATTGATAAAGATGCTTCTAATATACTCTTTGCGCCTCATAATAACTTGCTTGTAGTGTTATCTAAAGAAAAAAATATGCTTACGACAATTTCGTTAACCAACGGCTATGCTCTTGCAGAAAAAACAGAGTATTTTTTACCTGATAATCCTATGAAAGCAGTATTTAGCGCTCAAGGTAAAGTACTAGTTATTTCTTATAAAAATATTAAACAGTTAACTTGTTTTGTTGTCGATGAGAACAATAACCTTACTATTGCTGAGAAAAGCGAGGGAGACTCGTATAGTGCTATATACCAAGCTCCGGATTATACCTTACTGGGGGCTGTTTTAAATCAATCACCTTATCCTGCAGAGGTAAGTCATTATGAAGATTATGCTACTACTGTATCTTTGCTCATGTGGGATCAAGAGAAGGGGCTAACTCCTCTTTATTGCTCAAATAATGAGGGATTTAAAGCTTTATTAGTTAATTTTTCTCCTCACAAAAAATATAGTGTTATTCTGTATGCTAAAGGTTTAAAAATCAAAGAGGGGTATATTCTTGTTTTAGGCCTTAAAGATCTTAAAAGCATTCAACAGGTAGCAAGCTCTACCTATAAAGAGAATCCTCTAGCTGCAGCATTTTCATACGATGACCGTTATTTAGCTATAGCTCATAAATTTGTCTCAACCAC
The DNA here is from genome assembly GCA_013821315.1 of Candidatus Dependentiae bacterium. Classification (NCBI taxonomy): domain Bacteria; species Candidatus Babelota bacterium. The sequence continues at coordinate 77,512 of JACDHA010000003.1, forward strand.
TCTTTTTGAGATCGATGATGCCACTTTGCTTACTATGCACTCTATAGCTAGTGTTGATTTAGCTAACGCATTACCTAGAGATATTATATTTGATTCAAAAGGTTATTCTTTTTATATGTTAAATTTGCATAGTGACGAATTAACTGTGTTTAAAATAAAAAAACAGGAGGCTAAAATAGTACTGTTTTTTTCTGATAAAGCAGTTATTACTCAATCTAGGTTTAAACTGTGTGGTAAGTCTACTACACATAACAGTATTGATTTTTTTGCTAACGGAAAATATTTAGGTAAAGCAGAACCTTCAATAACAGGTTTTTTTGAATTGAAAAATCATGAAAATCATGAATATTCTGATGGTACTTATCATATAAGTGCTGTTATTATGCAAGGCAATAATGTAAGATTTCAAATAAAAGCGTTAGTGATTATTAATACAAAAGAAGAAACTGCCGATACAAGTGACCAGTATAGCACTAGAGAAGCACTTAATAGCAAAAAAAAATCTGCCTTGCCACATAAGTTAGTAAAAGCTAAATCTTTAACAAATATTGGTGTAGTAAAATCGCCTCAATTAAGAAGAGCAAACTCAAGCTCAGATAGCTTGCATAAAAACTTACTTAAATCTATTTCGGAAGTAGAAGCAGAAACATCTCCTTCTTTGGCTAAACGAGTTATGAATTTATTTGGTTCATCAAAAGCAGAGCCTACTTCAGACAGTTTTGCTTTGCTTAAAAGATCTAAAAGTGGCCTTTAAAATAAGTAACCAGTTGAGTTAAGCTTCTAGTTATATGCTCTGTAGCGGTAGGTTTTTGATTATGTGTAATAGTAAAATACTGTTTTTTGTTATATGCTCGGTGTTTTTTAATAGTAGGCCTATGACAGGTGATGACCAACTGCTATATGCAATTGAAAGCAACAATGTTGAGTTAGCTCAAGCAGCTTTAGAATCTGGAGCAAGCCCTAATGTCCTTGATCGCAATAAAGATAGTTGCCTCTATAAAGCAGCTGAATCAGGTTGTTTAGAACTTGTCGACCTGCTTATTGCCAAAGGAGCTACCGTTAACCAAAAGTGTTGTGTTGGGTGGTCGCCTTTAAGTAGAGCTATTTGTAAAAATCATGTTCAGATAGTTAAAGCACTGCTTGAGGCTAAAGCAACTCCTAATAGCAAAGATCATTGTCTTGTTACCCCTTTACATGAAGCTGTTACGGTAGCTAACTTAGAAATAATACAATTATTATTTGCAGCAAAAGTCAATCCCTTTGTCAAAGATAAATGGGGGAAAACAGCTACCGATCTTGTTAAAAAAAAGCATGCTCACGATATGGGCAAACTTATCTCTGATTATAAGTCAGATATTAAGCTTAAGGCTACACGTGCTGTGTTATTTATATTAAAGAGAATCTATCAAACAAAGTCAGATGATAACTGCTCGGAGTTACCCTCTGATGTAGTAAATGCTATTATTGATTATACTCTTTGCTAGTCTATGTACTTTTTGCTTTCTAACTTTGCTGATTTTAAAAGAGATTCGTTACAATTCTGCCTTTTAAGCGAAAAATTTATTAAAATTAATGATGCCAAAATGTGACCTTTTATGATTATTTACACAAATATATTTTTACTTATGTTATTATTAGTAATTATATTATAAAGAGAAAGTCTTGTGTGCTGGGTGCAATGAGCAATTTGACGAAAGCAGCAAAGTCAATAAAATTGATTAATACTTGTGTAACAATAAACTTGTTTTAGAGAATAGAGAAATAGTAAATAGATCATTAAAAAAGAAGAAATATGCTCATCTTTGCTATGTTTTTTAGAAATAGTACCGCAAGTATAATTGGCATTTTTTCTAAAGCATGGTATACTTATAAGTAGAGATATAAGTTAAATAGATAAGGTTTTCCCTAGCTTATAAGGAAGCACGATGAGTAAAGAAATATTAAAAGAAACTGATATCAGCGCTAAAAGAAAAATGCTTGATATAGTTCTTGCTCAAATTGATAAACAGTATGGCAAAAATACCGTTATGGCTCTTGGCCAAGGTACTTCTGTACAAGCAGATGTTATATCAACCGGCTCAATTATGGTTGATCAAGCACTAGGAATTGGTGGTTTTCCTCGTGGTAGAATAATTGAAATTTTTGGACCTGAAGCGTCAGGTAAAACAACATTAGCATTACAAGTAATTGCACAAGCTCAAAAACTAGGCGGTATTTGTGCTTTTATTGATGCTGAGCATGCATTAGATCCTGCATATGCAAAAAGAATTGGTATTAAAATTAATGACCTACTTGTTACCCAGCCAGATTATGGTGAACAAGGTCTTGATATTGCTGAAACACTTATAAGATCCGGTACTGTTGATGTTATTGTTGTTGACTCTGTAGCTGCTCTTGTACCAAAAGCTGAGCTTGAAGGTGACATGGGTGATACTCATGTTGGTCTACAAGCACGTCTTATGTCGCAAGCATTAAGAAAGTTAACACCTGTTGTACACAAGTCAAAAACAGTACTCATATTTATTAATCAAATTCGTCAAAATATAAGTACTATGTCATTTGGTCCTAAAGAAGTAACCACGGGTGGTAATGCACTTAAATTCTATGCTTCTTTGCGTCTTGATGTACGTCGTATAGAGAGTATTAAAAAAGACGATGTTATTATTGGTAACAGAGTTGCTATTAAAGTAGCAAAAAACAAAATGGCGCCACCGTTTAGACGCGTAGAAGCAGAACTTATGTTTGGCGAAGGTATTACTCCAGCTCGTGATTTGCTTGAAGCAGCATTAGTCTATGGTGTTATACAACAAGCAGGTTCATGGTTCTCGTTTGAGGGTGAAAAGTTAGCGCAAGGTCGTGAACATGTTGTTCAAGGACTTAAGACCAACAAAGAACTTATAGACAAAATAACTGCTAAAGTGCATGCTGTAATTGCTACAGCAAAAGCTGAAACAGAGGCAGGTAACTATATAGTTAAAGATGAGTAGAGGTACAAAATACATTGAAAACGAAAAACGAAGCAACCAATAGTCCGTTAATTAATGAGAAAATTCGCTTTGATAAAATGCAAGTTATCTCATATGACGGAAAAAATTTAGGTGTTTTACCACGTGATGAAGCTCTTCGTGCAGCTCGCCAAGTTGATCTTGATTTAGTATTGATCACTGATATGGGTGCTGAAGGATGTCCAGTTGTTAAAATTATGGACTTTGGTAAAGCGTTGTATGCAAAGAAAAAGCAACAAGGTGAAGCTAAAAAAAATCAAAAGGTAATTCAAATTAAAGAATTGCGTTTAAGTCCCAAGATTGGTGAGCATGACTATCAAACTAAAGTCAATCAGGCTGTAGCGTTTCTTAAAGACGGCAAGCATGTAAAGTTTACTTTAGTGTTTAAAGGTAGAGAAACAGCAACTCGTGAAGAACGTGGTGAAGAAATGTTTGCTAAAATTGACTCAAGTTTTGAAGCAGCAGGTCTTACGCGTATAGCAAACGAGAAAGACATGAAAGCTCCTAAATTGTGGTCTCGTGTCTATTATCTTAAAAATAAATAACAGCAATAAAGGTTATTGTAATGCCTAAAGTTAAAACCCATTCTGGGGCAAAAAAAAGATTTAGAAAATTAAAAAGTGGTTTGATTAAAGCTGCACGTCCTTACCGTCGTCACTTACTTACCAAAAAATCAAGAAAAACAAAGCGTCAATTGCGCAGTAGTTTGTATCTTTGTGCAGCAGATATCAAACACGTAGCATCATTGCTGCCTTATTAAACTATATATATTAAATAATACTTTTAAAAAAAGTTATTCTAAAGGATTAGACACATGACACGCGTAAAACGTGGTACGGTAACTAAAAAACGCCATAAAAGATTACTCAAACAGACTAAAGGCTTCTGGGGACAACGTAAAAATATTTTTAAACGTGCCAAAGAAACTCTTTTACGCGCATTAGCATTTGCTTTTAAAGGCAGAAAGCTTAAAAAGCGTGATATGCGATCATTATTTATTATGCGTATTAAAGCTGCTGCAGAAAGCAATGGCACTAAGTACAATAAGTTGATACATGGCCTTAAACTAGCAGATGTACAATTGAATCGTAAGATGCTTAGCCAACTTGCAGTATATGACCCAGCAGTATTTTCTCAGATAGTGCATATAGCGCAACAATAGTGAGCAAATAATAAATAATTAGAGAGCAACCTTGACAAAGGGTTCAGGTTAAGAGTAAATTCAACTTCAGGTAATCAAAACCGTTACATTAAAAGGAGAAGCTAATGGAATCGTTGAATCCTCTTGAAAAATTGAACCTTCTTGAAAAGAAAATAGCATCACTTGTAGAGCTCTTGAAAACTGAGAGAGAGTTAAACTCACGTATTTCTGAAGAAAAAGCACAACTTGCTGCTCGTCTAGAAATCGTTGAGACCTCTTTGCTTAAAGGCACTCAAAGTATTGAAGAACTTAATCAAGAGCGTGTACTTACCAAAATGGTTGTTGACGAGCTTATTTGCAGTATCGACAGACTTGTTGAGCATGAATAACAATGAGCAACGTAACTAAATACAAAGTATCTATATTTGGTGAAAGTTACTTTCTTGTAAGTGATGAATCGCAAGAGCATGTTAATGCTGCGGCACTTCTAGTTGATAGCTGTATGCGTGAAATAGCAGAAAAAAGTCAGATTACCGAATCAAAACGTATTGCTGTTTTAGTTGCTTTACAACTTGCAAGTAAGGCATTAACTAGTATGGATATTGTTGATCGCCAACAACAAAAAAGTGATAGACTTCTAGCCCTTATGGACAAAGAACTTTCTCATTTTAGCCCATTATAAGTAGTACTAAGTTATATTACCCATAAAGATACCTCTGACATTGTTCAGAGGTATCTTTGTCTTTAAGGTAAAGTTCCCTCTTCTTTTTTTTGAGTCCTGCTATATTCTTAGATATGCTTATATTATTACAAGGTAATTTTTTATGAACTAACGTAGGAAGAACACAAATGATAGTAACAACAATGCTAGCAGTCCTAGCAGTTATTTTTATAGTAGCAGGTAGTATCCTAGCTATTTTAGCTTCAAGAAGACGGTATGCAGCTGAGCAGCTTATGGCACTTGCTCAAACCAAGTTAGATGCAGCTAAAAAAGAAATAGATACAGAGCGTCGTGAAGCAGCGCTTAAGCTTAAAGACGAATTATATAGAAAGCGTACTGAGTTTGATCTTGACGCTAAACGTGATCGTGCAGAACTTGAACGTTTCCAGCTTAAGTTAAATACCAAGTACGAGGCAATGGAAAAAAAAGAGCAACGTCTTGAAGATTTACGTCGTGAACTGCAGCAAAAAGAGCGTATTGTTTTACGTACTGCTGATATGCAGCGCGCCAGTGAACAAAAACTTAAAAGTTTATTTGATGAATTAACTGCTAAATTAGAATCAATTAGCAATATGACTAAAGAGGAAGCGCGTAAAGAGCTTTTTAATAGTCTTGAAGAAGAAGTACGCTTAAGCAACCAAAAATGGGTGCAAAAAGTTGAGGAAGAAGCGCGACAAATAGGTAAAGAAAAAGCAGTTAACGTAGTAATAACAGCAATGCAGCGTTATACGGCCGAGCAAGTTGCTCCCCATTCTTCAGGCGTAGTACATTTGCCTAACGAAGAGATGAAGGGGCGCATTATTGGTAAAGAAGGCCGCAATATCAAATCGCTTGAGCTTGCCACAGGCATGGAATTTGTTATTGGTGAAACGCCTGAAATTATAACTATTTCTGGCTTTAATCCGATACGTCGCGAAGTTGCCAAACGTACGCTGGAAAAACTTATTGCTGATGGACGCATTAATCCTACACGTATCGAAGAAACAGTAGCCCAATGTGAACGCGAAATTGAAGAGATGGTTCAGGAATATGGCAAAAATGCTATATTGCAGTTCAATATGCAAGGTATAAAACAAGAAATAGCTACTCTTCTAGGAAAATTACATTTCCGTACTAGTTTTTCTCAAAACGTACTTACGCATAGTATAGAAGTGGGTCTTTTTTCTCGTATGATTGCCGAAGAACTGGGATTACCCCATCCTGAGATAGCCTTGCGTGGTGGCTTACTGCATGACATAGGTAAAGCAGTATCAGCTGAAGTTGAAGGACCTCACGCTACTATTGGTGCTGATATAGCTAAACGTTGTGGCGAAGATCCGCTTGTGGTTAATGCTATTGCAGCACATCATGAAGAAGTACCCTTTATTTCAGTGTATAGCCCTATTGTAATGATTGCTGATACTATATCCGCCTCTCGTCCTGGTGCGCGACGTGAAACGTTGTCAGCGTACGTTAAACGTCTTGAGCAACTGGAAGAAATTTGTAATGGTTTTCCTGGCGTTAAAAAAGCTTATGCTTTACAAGCAGGGCGTGAAGTACGCATTATTGTAGAAGAAGAATTTTTAAATGATGAACAAGCAAGTGAACTAGCACGTGAAATAGCGCGCAAAATAGAGCTTGATATGTCATTTCCTGGTCAAATTAAAGTTAACGTTATCCGCGAAAAGCGTACAATTGAGTATGCAAGGTAATTCATGAGCACACTACGAGTATTGGTATTAGGAGATATAGTAGGAGCTCCTGGTTGTGCTGTTTTTGAAAAGCATATAGCTAAACTGCGTCAAGAATATAAGATTGACGCAGTGATCGTCAATGGCGAAAATAGTGCTGATGGTAAAGGTATTACTCCACGCATTGCTAAATTTTTTAAGCAAAATGGTGTTGATGTTGTTACTACAGGTAACCATATTTGGGCTAAGCGTGATATCTATAGTTATCTTAATGATAACAAAGATGTCTTAAGGCCTGCTAACTTTCCTAATGGATGCCCGGGCGTAGGTGTTACGACATTTTCTTGTGGTGCATTTACTGTTGGTGTTATCAATTTGCAGGCGCGTACGTTTATGCGTGAACAGGTATCGTGCCCTTTTAGAGCAGCTGAATCTATTTTAACCTATTTAAAAACTAAGACATCAATAATTTTAGTTGATTTTCATGGTGAAGCAACGTCTGAAAAGATGGGCTTAGCCTATTATCTTGATGGTCAGATCAGTGCTCTTGTAGGAACACATACGCATGTGCAAACTGCTGATAATCGGGTACTTCCTGGTGGTACAGCTTATATAACAGATTTAGGTATGGCAGGTGCTTTAAACTCTATGATTGGCATGAAAAAAGGTGCTATCATTCAAAGTATACTTACCCAGATGCCTACTAAGTTTGAAGTTGAGACTCAAGGACCTATGGTGCTTTGTGGTGTCTGGATAGATATTGATACTCATACGGGTAAAGCTCTTGCTATTGAGCGAATATATATAGTTGATAATGATGTGCAGTTAAACGGCACAGAACAATAACAAGTTAAAAGGGCAGCAATAAGCTGCCCTTAGTTATAGTTGACTTATACACACTGCTAATTTAAGAGAGTAAGTTATGAAGCGCTCTATACTAGTAAAGTCTCTGTGGTTATTTATGGTAAGTATGCCATGCTCTATTTTAAGTATGGCCTCTGGTGACCGTATTGTGCTAACTCCAGCTATATTAAAAGATATAACTCAGTCAGGTTATAACTATACGCAAAGACAAAAAAAGCAAGTTCAAGAAAAACAATATATAGAGCAGTTGCTTTTATTAAACAGAATAAGTGCACAGGATTTTATAAAAAGATTACATGAAAGTGCTTTTAATAATTTTGATAATCTTGCAGAACAAATTTTTTACTACAATAGGTATGCGACAGTAGCCTTGGAGCACGCGCAGTCTGAGCTTGTGGCAAAAGCAAGTATTCAGGCTTTGTACTTAACATTACTGGCGAACTTAGAATGGTTAGCTTTAGAAGATCAAGCACTTGCTCAACTAGCTAAGCTTAACAG